>NZ_JBHUVA010000005.1:104547-152402 GCF_042670805.1 Micromonospora sp. NPDC057141
CTTTGTGTCTTTCGCGTCTAATCTCACCAATCCCTCGGCAAACCCCGGGGCCCCCGACCCCCGGGTGCTGGGGGCCCTCGGTGTCGGCAGCACGGAGGGCCGCCGGCTTGGGAGCAAGGAAGGGCCCCTTGTCAACGCCTGAGGTGGAGAGGGCTTCCCTGCTCACCTCCCGCGCCGGCACCGGGTGCCGGCGGGTGCGACGCGACTGCGGGTCAGGGGCGCTGGCGGCGGGCGCTGGGCGTGGCGGGGCGGATACGGCGCGGCTCGATGCGTACCGGCTCGATGCGTACCGGACGGGTGGTGGCCTCCGGTGCGACCGGCGGCCAGGCCGGCGGGCCCGGTAGAGCCGACGATGCCGGCCCGGACCACGACGCCGAGCGGGCCGACGACGCCGAAGGGACCGGCGGGGACGGCGGCGGGGTCAGGTCCGCGAGGGTGGCCGGGCGCCGGGCCGGGGCCGGCCCCAGCGCGGGCCGGAGCCGGTCGGCCGACGCCCCCACCGCGACCAGCTGCCGGTCGGCGGGGACCTCCGGGGTGGGCTCGGGGCGCGCGCCCAGCCCGCCGAGCGAGGTCACCCCGAGCCGGCCGGCGAGCACCGGGACCTGGTCGGGCTCGACCACGAAGACCACCTCGCGCGGTCGCGCCGGGCGCAGGAGCAGCGCGGCGGAGGCCACCAGCAGGACGCCGAGGGCGGCCAGCAACCAGGCGGCCGCCGGGAACCAGTCGGCGGCCTCCCGCGCCTGGAGGGCGACCGCCCCGAATCCGACGGTGAACCCGCCGGCGGCGTCGGGCTGCCGGGACAGGACGCCGAGCGCGCCTGCGGCCAGTGTCGCCGGAATACCGATGGTGAGCAGCAGCATGCCGACGAGCGCGCGAGCGATCCGCATCCGTGTCGTCCCCTTCCGTGGCCTGAGTACCCGGCCGACCTTACCGGCGCAAAAGGAGCAATCAGCCCAATATCGTGAGCAACGGCGCAGGAGGGTGGCCGGAAACGGGCCGACCCGCCGGGTGGACCGGCGGGCCGACAAGCAGAGCAGGCCGACAGGCAGGGCGGACGGGGAGGCGACAGGCAAGGTGGCAGGGATCAGCTCGTCTCGGCCGGGCCCCGCCTCGTACGGGCGAACGCGAGCCCGCCGAGGACCAGCCCGGCCAGCCCGGCGACCAGCCCGGCGACTCCGAACGCGAGGCCCGCCCCGCCCTCGGAGTCGTCGTCATCGTCCGCCGCCGCGACCGGGGCGGCCGAGGCCGAGGCCGGGACGCCCGCCGACGGGGCGGCGGCGGTCAGGGTGAGCACCGGGGCCGGCTTCTCCGGCTCCTCGGCCCCGGCGGTCGGCTCCTCGATCCAGCGCACCACCGTGCCGTCGGAGTACGTCTGGAGCGCCTTGAACACCATCGTGTCCACCTGCGGCAGCGGCCCCATCGACACCGGGAACTCCTGGAACTGGCCCGGCTTCACCGCCGCGTCCCCGGTCGCCGTCCAGGTGATCTTCGCAACCGCCTCGGTGACCTCGCTGCCGTGCACCTGCACCGGTGGGTCGACCTTGCGCTTCTCCACCGCCACCGTCCAGCCCGGCACCGGCATCGTCGACACCGAACCGACCGGCGCGTTCTCCGGCAGCACCACCTCGATCTTCGTCGTCGAGGCCTCGTCGCTCTCGTTCGGCACCCGGAACGCGAACCGGCCGTAGCCGCCCTGCGTCGCCTCCTTCGGGTTGACCGAGACGTGCGCCGAGGCGGGCGCGGCCACACCGAGCACCACGGCGGCGACGGCACCGAGGGCCAGGGCGGCGGCGGTTACGGAACGCCGGTGACGGAGCATGGGTGGGACCACCTTTCGTTAACGGATCGGCACGGTGGCGCTCACCGTGGCCTGGTCGATGTCCGAAATCCGGACGGTGAAGCGGAACTGCCAGTCCCCCGAGGCGGGCAGGTTGATCTCCCCGGACGCGTGGTTGTCGGTCAGCGGCAGCAGCGGGATCTCGATCGGCTCGATCCCCGCCGACGGCAGCGCGGCGGTCGCCTTCCACTCGGCCACCGGCTGCGGCCGGTTGTCCGACGTGTACGCGTACAGGTGCATCGAGTTGTTGCCCCGCCCGGCCGGGTCCAGCTCGACCTGGAGCGAGTAGAGCGGACTGGACAGCGTGGTGGTGAAGAAGGTGTCCTGCGTACCGGCCACGTCGGCGGCGGTGGTGCGCGCCGGCGGGGTCTGCACCAGGGTCGCCGTCACGCCGAGCACCACGGCCGTGATCGCCAGCTCCACCCAGACCGCCCGCCGCACCGGGGCCGGCCGGGCCGCGGCGGTGCGCCGACGCACCAGCGCCCGGGAGTACGCGGCCACGGCGATCACCAGCGCGAACAGCCCGATCTTGGCCAGCACCAGCCGCCCGTACGTGGTGTCGAGCAGGGCCGCCGGGGTGGCCACCTCGATCAGCGCCTGCACGGTGCCGGCGAGCAGCAGCGCCGCGACCGACAGCGCCGCCCAGCGCGACCAGACGGGCAGGATCGCGCCCAGTTCCCGCTCGTCGGCCAGGCGCAGCAGGAAGCCGCCGAGCATCGCCAGCCCGCCCAGCCACACGGCCATGCTGCCCAGGTGCACCGCGTCGACCACCACCGACACCGCTGGCGCGGGCGAGGCCGCCGGGTGCCCGGCCAGCGGCCAGGTGAACAGCGCAGCCCCGCCGAGGACCGCCAGGATGATCGCGTCGGTGCGCCCCACCGGCCCGGCGAAGAGCGGGCGAAGCAGGAAGACAGCCGCCGCGAGCAGGCCCAGCCGGACCAGGTGCGTCGTCCCGTACGTGCTGCCGAGCACGTCGCCGAGGCCCGCGCCGGTCACGTCGAAGAGCCCCCCACCGGCGGTGTAGGGCACCTGGAGCCACAGCTCGGCCAGCGTGGCGAACGCCAGCACGCCGAGCCCCGTCCAGGCGAGCCGGGCCGGGCCCCGGCGCTCGAGCCGGCGCGGCCACAGCGCGCCGAGCACCAGCGCCGGGCCGACCAGCAGCAGCAGCCCCGCGTAGCCCAGGTACTTGGCGACCTTGACCCCGGTCTCCACCACCGGGTCGGCCCGGGTGTCCGTCCCGCTGTCCGTCGGCGGGGTCGACGGTGCGCCCACCGACCAGGTGAACGCGCCGGAGACCGGGTGGCTGTCCGCCGAGATCACCCGATAGCTGATCAGGTACGTCCCGCGCCCCGCGGACGGATCCACCGGCACGGTCACCACGGTGCCGGAGAAGGACGGCTCGCCCCGGTCGGCCCGCGCCCCGTCCGGGGCGATCACCCGGATCTTCCCGGCCACCTTTCGCACCGGCTCGCTGAACGTCAGCACCACCTCGGACGGCCCGCTCGGCACCACGGCGGAGGCGACCGGGCTGCTGCTCACCAGTACCGCGTGGGCGCTCGCGGGGGTGGCCGGGGCCAGCAGCAGGGCGACGACGGTGACCAGCAGACCGGCGAGCGCGCCGAGGCGCGCGAGGCCGCGGGGTGGCCGGAGATTGGCAGCAGTCATGCCGGCCATGCTCGCCGATGAACAGGTAGATCGGCGAGCCCGTCCCGCCCGCGCGCCTCCGAACTTCCGCCGTCGCCGGCCCGCTGCGGTCGGCCTCACCCGCGTCCCACCGGGAGAGCGGTTCGCGTCATCCGCGCCCCGCCGCGACGGCGAGCCCCAGCGGGCGGTCCGGCTCGCCGCCGGTGCGCCCCAGCGCCCAGAGCAGGCCCGCCTGCACCACTGCTGCCAGGTGCCCGGCCTCGTGCACGAGAGCGGTGGTCGAGTTGGCGATGTCCAGCGCGCTGGTGGCCGCCAGACAGATCGCCAGCACCAGCGCCACCGGCAGGAAGGCCCTGGCCCGCTCCGGCCGCCACGCGGCCAGCGCGAAGCCCACCGCGAGCGCCACGTCGAAGGAGGCCATCTCGCGGCCGGTGTGCGCGTCCGCGCCCACCCCGAACCCGCCGACCAGGACGGGCAGCGCGACGGCCAGCTGGGCGACCGCGGCCACCGCCACCGCCACCCGCAGCAGCTGGCGCCGGGCGCGCACGGTCGCGGCGGCGGTGGCCCGTGCCGTGGCCCGCTCGGCGGCGGCCGCCGCCAGCACGGACGCGGTGAGGTCGGGCACCCGCACCGGGCGTAGCCGGGTGAGCCGGGTGACCTGCTCGGCGCCGGCCAGCCAGGACCGGCAGCCCGGGCAGGAGCCGGTGTGCGCGTCCAGCGCCGCCGACGACGCCTGCGGGTCCTCGCCGTCCAGCCGCGCCGACAGCGCCACGCGGACGTCGTCGCATGTCATGCGGGGGTAGTCGGACAGCGCACCGGAAAAGTTCCCGGAGTGGGCCACGTCATGGCAAGGGTCGAAGGACCCTGCCCGCCGCCGGTACGCCGCGTACCGTGGTCTGACGTGATCCCCGCGCCGCGCGAGCCCGCCGCAGTCGGTCCCACCGACCCGGCGCACAGTCGTGCCCGCGGCCCGGCGGCCGGGCGTGAACCCGACCCGGCGACCGGCTGGGCGCTGGCCGCCCGCGACGGCGATCCCGCCGCCCAGGCGGCGTTCGTCCGGGCCACCCAGGCCGAGGTGTGGCGGTTCGCCGCCGCGCTGGTCGACCCCGACAACGCCGACGACCTCACCCAGGAGACCTACCTGCGGGCGTTCCGGGCGCTGCCCGCCTTCGCGGGGCGGTCCAGCGCCCGCACCTGGCTGCTCGGCATCGCCCGCCGCGCCTGCGCCGACCACCTGCGCGTCGTGGTCCGCCGGCGGCGGCTCGCCGAGCGGCTGGCGAGCCACGCCCACTCCGACGTTGCGCACCCGGACCCCGCCGGGCAGCTCGGCGCCGCCGACCTGGTACGCCGGCTGCCCGCCGAGCGGCGCGGGGCGTTCGTGCTCACCCAACTACTCGGCCTGTCGTACGCCGAGGCCGCCGCCGTGGAGCGGGTGCCGGTCGGCACCATCCGCTCGCGGGTGGCCCGGGCCCGCCACGACCTGGTCGAGGCGGCCGGCGACGCGCTGGCCGGATGACCGGGGACATCGCGCATGCATGACCGGGAAGACCGCGCATGACCGGGAACTTCTCCGCGACCGGGAACCTCCGTCGGGCGAGGGACGACCAATGACCGTGATCACATCGAACAGCGGCGCCGCCCGCTGGGCCGTCGTCCGGCCCTGGCTCGGCGTCGCCGCCCGGCTCGGCCTGGCCGCCGTCTGGCTGATCGCCGGCGGGGCCAAGGTCGGCGACCTGGCCGCCTCCGGGCGCGCCGTCAACGCGTACCAGGTCATGCCGTACGACGTCGCGACCGTGATCGGCGCGGCGCTGCCCTTCGTCGAGCTGGCCCTCGGGGCGCTGCTGCTGGTCGGCCTGGCCACCCGCCTGGCCGCCGGGATCTCGGCGGCCCTGCTGGTGGTCTTCGTCGCCGGCATCGCCTCGGCCTGGTCGCGCGGCCTGGCCATCGACTGCGGCTGCTTCGGCAGCGGCGGGCAGCTCGCCGCCGGGCAGTCACCGAGCTACCTCCCGGAGATCCTCCGGGACCTGGGATTCCTGGCCCTGGCCGGGTTCCTGCTGACCTGGCCCCGCACCCCCGTCTCCGTCGACGGCTGGCTCGCGGGCGCACCCGTGGAGGACGAGGATGAGTAGTCGCAAGGGGCAGAAGAACGCCGCCCGCGTGGTCCGGGAGCAGCTGGCCCGGGAGCGCCGGCGCAAGCGGACCCTCTGGACGTCGCTGGTGGCGGTCGCCGTGCTGGTCATCGCCGGTGGGATCGGCTGGGCCGTCTGGTCCGGCCAACGTTCCGACACCTTCACCGCCCCGCCGGGAGCGACCGAGGCCGGCACCGGCATCGCGTACGGGACCGGCCCGGTCACCATCGACCTGTACGAGGACTTCCTCTGCCCCGCCTGCAACCAGTTCCAGCAGGCCAGCGGCGCGACGATCGACCAGCTCGTCAGCGAGGGCAAGGCGCGGGTGGTGTTCCACCCCGTGGCCTACCTCAACCGCTACTCCACGACCGAATACTCCACCCGCTCCTCCGCCGCCTCCGGCTGCGCCGCGAAGGGCGGCAAGTTCCCGGAGTACGCGAAGGCGCTGTTCGCCAAGCAGCCGCCCGAGGGCGGCGCCGGGCTGAGCGACGACGAGCTGGTCGACATCGGTGCGGGGGTCGGGCTGGACCGGGACGACTTCGCCTCCTGCGTCTCCGACGGGACGTACAAGGCGTGGACCGAGCACGTCACCGAGGACGCGAGCCGGGCGGGGGTCACCGGCACCCCCACCGTCAAGGTCGACGGCGCGGAGGTCCAGGACCGCTCGCCTGCGGGCCTCACGGCGGCGGTGGCGGCGGCCGGCAAGTGATCCCCGCCCGGCTGGGCGGCGTCCTCGCCGGGCTGGTCGCCGTCCTCGCCACGGCGACACCGGCCGCCGCGCACGGCGGGGAGTCGCCCGACGGCACGGACTACCGGGCCGGGGTGACCGGCATCGCGCCGGCCCGGCCCGGGCTGACCGCCCGCGTCGTGGAGGGCGGGGCGCGGCTGGAGCTGGTCAACCGCACCGGGCGGCCGATCGAGGTGATCGGCTACACCGGCGAGCCGTACCTGCGCGTCGGCCCGGACGGGGTGTACGAGAACAGCCGCTCCCCCGCGACGTACCTCAACCGGACCCTCGCCGGGGACACGGCCCTGCCCGCCCAGGCGGACCCGGCCGCCGCGCCGGACTGGCGGCGCGTCGGCGACGGGCCGGTCGCCCGCTGGCACGACCGGCGCGCCCGCTGGCAGGAGCCCGCCCCACCGGCGGTGGTACGCGCCGACCCGACCCGCGAGCAGCGGGTCCGGAACTGGGCGGTGCCGCTGCGCGACGGTGCCGAGCCGGTGGAGATCCGGGGCACCCTCGACTGGGTGCCGCCGCCCGACGCGTACCCCTGGTGGGTGGCGGCCACGCTCGGCTTCCTGCTGATCGGCTCCGCCGGGCTGCTGGCGGCCGGCACGCCGCTCGGGGTGCGGACGCTGGCCGGGGCCGGCGCGGCGCTGGCGGCGGGCGGGGCGGCCGCGATCGTGTTCACCGTGGGCCGGGAGCTGGACGCGGGTGCCACGGGCGTCGGCGGGGTGCTGGTGGGCCTGCTCGGCGGGCAGGTCTGGGCGCTGCTCACCGGCCTCGGCGCGCTCGCCGCGGGCGGGTACGCGCTGGCCCGTCGCCCCGCCGCCGACTTCGCCCTCGCGCTTTCCGGTGCCTGCCTCGCCCTCTTCGCCGGGGTCACCAACGTCGCCGTCCTGGCCCGCTCGGTCCCCCCGGTCCCCTGGCCCGGTCCCCTGGCCCGCGCCCTGCTCGTCCTGATCCTGGCCACGGGCGCCGGTGCCACGGCGGCAGGCCTGCTCCGCCTCCGCGCCGCCGCCCACCCCGCCACCACCGCCCCGGCGGAGGCGGTCAGGGGGTGAAGCCCTGGGGGAGTTCCAGGCGGTGGGTGGACAGGAGGGGGGCGTTCCTCAGCAGGATGGGGGTGTCTGCGTCGGCGACGATGCGGCCGGCGTCGAGGATCACCGAGCGGTCGCACAGCTCCAGCGCGTAGGGCAGGTCGTGTGTGACCATCAACAGGGTCACCGGCAGGCCGCGCAGGATCTCGGCCAGCTCCCGGCGGGCCGCCGGGTCGAGGTTGGACGACGGCTCGTCCAGCACCAGGATCTCCGGATGCATCGCCAGCACGGTGGCCACCGCCACCCGGCGGCGCTGCCCGAACGACAGGTGGTGCGGGGCCCGGTCCCGGTGCTCGCCCATCCCCACCGCCGCGAGGGCCTCGTCCACCCGGGCGGCCAACTCGGCCCCGCGCAGCCCCAGAATGGCCGGGCCGAACGCCACGTCCTCGGCGACCGTGGGCAGGAAGAGCTGGTCGTCCGGGTCCTGGAAGACGATCCCGACGCGGCGGCGGATCTCCGCGAGGGTGTCCCGGTCCCGGCTCACCGTGAGACCGCCGACGTTCACCGAACCCGAGGCGGCGGTCAGGATGCCGTTGAGGTGCAGCACCAGGGTGGTCTTGCCCGCGCCGTTCGGCCCGAGCAGCGCCACCCGCTCGCCGCGTGCCACGGTCAGGTCCACCCCGTGCAGGGCGACGTGTCCATCCGGGTACGCGTACCGGACGCCGCGCACGTCCAGGGAGGGGGGAGCGGGATTCTGCACGTACCCGATCATGTCAGGGCGACGGCGGTCGCGGCGATGCCGGCCGCGACCAGCGGCACCGTCGCCCCGACGAGCCACTGCCCGGCGCTCGCCGCGCCCGCGCCCTGCCATACCGCCGGCATCCGGCCGGAGTAGCCGCGCGACAGCATCGCCAGGTAGACCCGCTCGCCGCGCTCGAACGCGCGCAGGAACAGCGCGCCGACCCCGGCTGCGAAGCCGCGCAGCTGCCACAGGAAGCGCGGGTCGTCGCCCCGGGAGACCCGGGCCACCCGCATCCGGCGGGCCTCGCCGACCAGCACGTCCAGGTAGCGGAGCATGAAGGTGGCGATCTGGGTGACGATCTGCGGGCAGCGCAGCCGGTCCAGGCCGACGATCAGGTCCCGCGTCGTCGTGGTCGCGGCCAGCAGGAGCGACGCGAGTACGCCCAGCGTGCCCTTCGCGACGATGTTCCAGCCGCCGAGCAGCCCGTCGACCGACAGGGCCAGCCCCGCCACCTCGACCCGCTCCCCCGCCCCGAGGAACGGCAGCGCGAACGCGAAGAGCACGAACGGCAGCTCGATCGCCGCACGGCTCAGCAGCCAGCCCGGAGCCACCCGGGCCAGCACCGCCACGGCGGCGACCAGCAGGGCGTACCCGCCGAACGCCCAGAACGCCGTGCGGGGGGTGGCCACCACGGCGAGGGTGAACAGCACCATCGCGGCGATCTTCACCTCCGGCGGCAGGCGGTGCACCGGGGAGGCGGCCTCCCGGTAGAGCACGTGCGCGTGACCGGCCCCCATCGTCGGGCCGCCTACCGGGACCGCGCCGCGCGCGACGCGTCGCCGGCCGGGCTCCCGGCAGCCCGCTCCTCCGGCTGGTCGGCGGCTGGCCCACCGCCGGACCGGTCGGAGTCCAGCCGTTGAGGATCAGCGGTCGACGGCTGCGGGCCACGGCGACGCAGCAGCCAGAAGACGCCGCCGCCCACGGCGAAGGTGAGCAGCACGCCGAGCACCCCGGACAGGCCGGTGGAGAGGAAGTCGTTGTCGAGGCCGCGCACGCCGTAGTCGGCCAGCGGGCTGTCGGCCAGCTCGTGGTCGCGCTCCCGCTGGGCGGGGCAGCTGCCGCCCGTGATCTCCCCCTCGGCGTCGACCGTGCAGCCCGTGAGCAGCGACGAGTCCAGCCCGTCGGGGTGCGCCGAGGCGTAGTTGCTCACCACGCCCGCCAGCAGCAGGGCGACCAGCAGCCCGCCGACGACGAAACCCCAGGGACGCTTGCTCATCGGGCACCTCCGGCGACCGGGACGACGGGAGCCGGCGCGGCCGGCTTCAGGGCGCGCAGCGCGTACACGAGATCGGGGCGCACCTTCGCGACGGTGACCACCGTGGTCGCGGTGATCAGGCCCTCGCCGATGCCGATGAGCAGGTGGACGCCGGCCATCGTGCCGGCCAGGCCGGCGAGGTTGCCGCCCAGGTCGGTGGTGCCGCCCAGCCAGTACTGGAGCACGAAGCCCTGGGACGCCACCACGACGCTGACCAGCGCCGAGACGAAGGCGGTCACGCCGAGACCGGCCGGGGTGCGGGGCAGCACCCGCAGCAGCAGGGCGATCAGCAGGTACGCCGCCGCGGTGCCGAGGACCGCCATGTTGGTGACGTTCAGGCCGAGCATCGCCACCCCACCGTCGCCGAAGACCAGCGCCTGCACGACCAGCACGACCGCCACGCAGAGCGCGCCGACCCACGGGCCGACCAGCAGCGCGGCGAGCGCGCCGCCGAGCAGGTGGCCGCTCACCCCGGCGGTGAGGATCGGGAAGTTGAGCATCTGGACGGCGAAGATGAAGGCGGCGACGAGGCCCGCCATCGGGGCGAGCCGGTCGTCGAGGTCGCGCCGGCCGCGCAGCGCGCAGAGGGTCAGCACGGCCAGGGCGAAGGCGGCGAAGACCGCGGCGACCGGGCCGTTCACGATCCCGTTGGAGATGTGCATCGCCAGGGTTTCCACTCGACCTCCCGGAGCCGGCGGGAGGGTCCACGCCGGCTCGGCCCAGCCTATTTCCAGCGACATGCTGTTGCCAATGGCTGGCAACAAGGCGGAGGCGTTGATCACTCGCGGGCGGGCCGTCGCGCGCGGCCGGGCCGCCATGTCGGCGACATGGGACCATCACCAACCCAGGATCCCGCGATGTCGCCGACATGGCGGGCGGCGTCGGCCCGGCTGCCCGGGGCAGCGGTAGGGTTCGGCCATGACCGCGCCCGCCCGCCTCAGCCCTGGTGACCCCGCGCCCGAGTTCACCCTGCCGACCGACACCGGCGAGACCCTCTCCCTGGCCGACCTGCGCAGCCGCACGGTGATCCTGTACGCCTACCCCGCCGCGATGACCCCCGGCTGCACCAAGCAGGCATGCGACTTCCGCGACTCGCTCGCCTCACTCCGGTCCGCCGGCTACGAGGTGGTCGGCATCTCCCCGGACAAGCCGGAGAAGCTGGCGAAGTTCCGCGAGCGGGACGCCATCACCTTCCCGCTGGTCGCCGACGCCGACCGGGCGGTGCTCACCGCCTACGGCGCGTACGGCGAGAAGCAGTCCTACGGGCGCACGGTGACCGGGGTGATCCGGTCCACCTTCGTCATCGACCCGGACGGGAAGATCGAGCGGGCGCTCTACAACGTCAAGGCCACGGGCCACGTCGCCAAGCTGCGCCGCGACCTCGGCCTCGACTGAGCAACCGGGCGAGCGGGCGAGCGGGCGACCGGCGACGGCTTCCCGCCCGAGACCCCGCACCGGGGCACAACGGCAAGCAGCGAGATAGCCGGGCGGTCACCCACTGCCGATACTTTCCTGGTAGCGATCAGACTACGGCCGGTGACGCCGAGGGTCGCGGGCCCCGTCGTGAGTGGGCACCGGGGCGAAACGGCTGCCGGCATCCGCGCAGGGAGGGGCAGCTGTGGACTACGCCGAGATCGTGCACCTGGTGAACACCGATCCGGTGGCGCAGACGTTGTTGGAGTCGCCGGTCGCGATGCGGCTCGGCTACGTGGGCCTGGACGGTCACCCGCGCACGGTGCCGGTCGCGTACCTGTGGAACGGCGAGGCGTTCCAGTTCGCCAGCCCGACGACCGCGTACAAGGTGCGGGCGATCACGGCACACCCGCAGGTGTCCTTCAGCGTCGACACGTACTCGGCCGAGGTGCGGCAGAAGATCGCGGCGAAGCTCGGCCCGACCGTCTCCGACTACACGCCCGTCGTCATGCTGGTCCGCGGCACGGCATCGATCGAGGTCCACCCCGGGGTCCCGGACGTGCACGTCAAGGCGTCCTGGCGGATGTTCGCGGACAAGAGCCTGGCCCCGGGCTGGGAGCAGCAGAAACGCGCGCACACGACCGACATGGCGGTGATCACCATCAAGCCGACCCACATCACGCTGTGCGACTTCGTGACCCGCTTCCCGCCGCCGGTCGAGATCAACGCACCCGCCCACAACCCGGCCCACGGCACGGGCGACAGCGCACCGGTCGGCGTCAGCTGACGCTGGCGCGTAGCCGGACGACCCGCCTGCCGGGCAGCGCTAACCCGAGGGCGGCCGGACCCTCTAGACTCCTCGGGCAGGCGGGAGTGGTGGAATCAGGTAGACACGCAGGATTTAGGTTCCTGTGTCCGTGAGGACGTGGGGGTTCGAGTCCCCTCTCCCGCACCAAAGTCTGATCGCACCTCAGCAACGGCAGCCGGCCGAGTAGTCGGCCGGCGCTGTCGTTCCTCCGGGGGGGGCTTGCGACCAGGATCAGCCATGTTCCATGCGGCTGTTGCGCGTATCACGATCATGAGGTCACCGGGGGGCGGCGGGGCCAGGATGGCGGCGTGAGCCTGCGTATCGTCCTCGACCCCGACCTCACCGCCGAGCTACGGGAACAGGTCGTCGCCCTGTGGGTGGACGTCACCAACGCCGGCGGTGCGGTCGGCTTCGTCGCGCCGGTCAGCTCAGCCGACGTCCGCCCCGTGGCCGAGGCGACGTTCGCCGGCATCGTCGACGGCCCGGACCGGCTGCTCGTCGGGTACGACGGCGAGCGTCCGGCCGCCGTGCTGGTCTTCGCCGACAACCGGTTCGACCTGAAGGCACACTGGTGCGTGCTCAAGCGGGTGATGGTGCACCCCGACGCCCAGGGCCGGGGGTACGGGGCGGCGCTGATGCGGGAGGCCGAACGGCTCGGCCGGAAGCTGGGCCGGGCGGCGCTGCACGTGACCGTGCGGGGCGGGTTGGGGCTGGAGCGGTTCTACGCGCGGCTCGGGTACCGGGAGGTGGGCCGGCTGCCGGGCGCCCTGCGGGTCGCCCCGGGCGACGACCGCGACGAGATCCTCATGTGGCTCGACCTCGCCCCCGGCAGCCCCGAACCTAGCCCAAAGACGTGACCCGCGGGTCAGTGGCCGCCGCAGCGGTCCGCGGGCGCGTCGACGGCGAGCGGCACCACGGCCGCATCCACCCCCGTCGCCTCGGCCGACGGGGCCCGCGACGGGGCGGCCGACGACGGGGGCGGTGACGCCGAGCCGGGCGTCGGTGAGGCGCTGGGCCGGGGCGACGCGGGACGCTTCGGGGCCGTCGGCCGGCCGCTGCCGGTCGCCGCGCCGCCGTACATCCTGACCGTGCTGCGCTGGACCTGCCCGGGGGCCAGCCGGATGCCGGCGGCCGTGACGCGGTGGCCGTAGACGTCGGTGACCCGGATCGAGTACGGGCCGGGGCCGGCACCGGACTCGATCAGCCAGTAGTTGTAGTCCTGCCGGGCGGCGGCGCGCCACCCGCCCGAACTGCCCTGCCGCACCTCCACCGCGCTCAGCGGGTTGCCGTGGTCGGCGACCAGCACGGCGAACCACCACTGCGAGGAGCCCTCCTTGATCCGGAACGTGAGCGGGCCGGGCAGCGGCGGGTCGACCACCGCCCGGTAGCTGACGGAGACGATGCCCTGCACCGGGTCGGCGATCCGCGCGAACGCCTCGCGGGAGAGGTCCAGGTGACCGGCCGCGCACTCGGGGCACTGGTCCATGACGAGGACGCGGACGGTGCCCTTCGGGCCCGTCACGTCGAGGTGGCCGCCGCAGGCCGCGCCGGCGGCGTACTCCGACGGGCCGAGCGCCACGTAGAGCCGGTTCGCCGGGGCGCTCGGGTAGGAGCAGTTGCCGCCGGCGCCCTTGGAGTCGTAGAAGGTCGCCTTGCCCTGGTGGACGGTCCCACCGACCGGCGGCGCGGCGGCGACCGGCGCGGCGACACCGAGGGGGGCTGCGACAGTGGGCGGGGCGGCGCAGGCGGGGGCGGCCCCGGCGCGCAGGGCCAGGGTCAGGCCGACCACGCCCGCGAGGGCGGCCACCCCGCCGGCGGCGAGCCAGCGGGACAGCCCGGGGCGCGGGGCGCGGCGGCGTCCCGGGCCGGCGGGGTGGAGGGCGTCCGTGGGTGCGCTTCCGTCGGTCACGCCGGTCGATGCTGCCGGACCCACGGCGTGCGGGACAAGCCGGCTAAGCCAAAGCTAAGACATGGTCGGGCCTCACCAGGCCGCCCCGATGCCGTCGCCCGGGTACCAGTGCCGGGCCGGGGTCTCCCGGTACGCGAGGAACCGCCGGCCGGTGCGTTCGGCGTGCTCGGCGAGGACGTTGGTGCTGGTGACGTTGTCGGTGAGCAGCAGCGCGCCGGGGGCGAGCCTCGGCTCGACGGCGTCGAACTCGCGCTTCTCGTGGCTGCGGCTGTGGTCGCTGTCGTGCAGGAATAGGTCGACGGGCCGGTCGAGCGCGCCGATCGAGGCGATGGAGTCCCCGACCACCAGGTCGACCACCCCGGACCAGGGCGCGGTGCCGGCCAGGTAGCCGGCCTCGGGGTTGATGTCCAGCGAGGTGACCCGGCCGGGGTGGCCCTCGGCGGCGTTGCGCAGCAGGGCCGCCGCCAGCACGCAGCTGCCCAGCCCTTTGTCGACGCCGGTCTCCACCACGTGGGCGGGGCGGGTGGCGCGGACCATGGCGTACCAGCCGATCCGGCGGGCGTAGCGGACCTGGCGGTCGGCCAGGCCCCGGCGGGACGCCTCGGCGGTGGCCCGCTCGATGTGCCGACGCAACTCGTCGTCGCCCTCGATCTCGGCGAACCAGCCGCGCACGCGGGCCACCGGCACGTCGCAGACGACGCTGACGAACCAGGACAGGTGGTGCCGGCTCAGCGTGGTCAGCTCGTACGTGTAGTTGTGGTGCTCCCGGGAGGTGACCAGCCAGCGGGCGGAGGCGCGCAGCACCTTGGCGTCGTGCCGGGCCACCCGGGCGAGCCGCTTGGGAAAGGCGGCGACCGGGGCGAGCCGGGTGCGGGCGATGGCCCGCCGCAGCTTCGTTGCGTCCACGGGAGGGTTGTACCAGTTCTCGGGAAACAACGGGTGGCGAACTTCACGGTCGCCCCGGCCCCGGCCGGCCGGTACGGGCACGTACGCGGCGCGGCGCGTCGATAGCATCGCCGCCATGTCTCGTCCCGATCAGGTCGCCGAACCGACCCAGGACGGCCCGCCCGCCGCCCCGTCCACACCGGAGGGTGCGGGGCCGCGCCCGAAGCGCCGCCGGTGGAGGCGGATCGCGTTGGTCGTGGTGCTGGCGGTGGCACTGCTGGGTGCTGGCGGCGCGGTCGCCGGAGGGCTGTGGCTGCGGTCGGTGGAGCGGGGCGTCGACCGGGTCGACGCGTTCGCCGAGGTGCCGGAGCAGGAGCGGCCGGCGGCGGTGGCCCGGGGCGCCCTGAACGTCATGGTCCTGGGCAGCGACTCGCGGGACCCGGACGGCACCGGGGGGTCGCGCGCCGACACCATCATCGTGGCGCACCTGCCGAAGGACCGGTCGAGCGCCGAGCTGATCTCGATCCCCCGGGACACCTGGGTCCCGGTCCCCCGGTCGGGCGACGGCCGGCACGGCGGCCGGGCGGCGAAGATCAACGCCGCGTACGCCTGGGGCGGGGTCCCGCTGATGGTACGGACGGTGGAGCAGTTCACCGGCGTCCGCATCGACCACGTGGTGCTGGTCGACTTCGCGGGATTCCGGGAGATCATCGACGCCCTCGGCGGGGTCGAGATCACGGCGGAGAAGACGTTCACCTCGATCCACCCCCCGTTCCGCACCTTCCGGCAGGGGTCGCAGCTGATGGACGGCGAGACGGCGCTGGACTACGCCCGGCAGCGCAAGCAGTTCGCCGACGGCGACTTCGCCCGGATCCGGCACCAGCAGCAGGTCATCAAGGCGATCCTCGACCGGGCCGCGTCCGGCGGCATCCTCGCCAACCCGGGCAGGCTCAACGCGTTCGTGCGGGCCACGTCCGACTCGGTCTCCGTCGACCGGGACATGTCGCTGCTGGACATGGCGACCCAGCTGCGCGGGCTGCGCGGCGGCAACCTGTTCTTCTTCACCTCGCCCACCCGGGGCACTGGCACCGTCGGCAGCGAGAGCGTGGTCTTCGCCGACGACCGCCGGGCGCACACCCTCTACGACGCGGTCCGCCGGGACGCCGTCAAGGAGATCATCGCCGCCGGCTCGTGACCGCCCCGCGTGAGGGCGGGGCCGAGCCGGGGCGCGGTCCAATCCCCGAGGACGTCGGACCCGGCCCGTAGGCTGCCCGCCGTGCCCGATGACCTGCGCCGGCTGCTGGACGCGCTTCCCGCCGGCAAGCTGCCACCCGGCCGCCTGATCACGCCACAGGCGGGCGGGCCGCCCCGATACTGGCTGAGCGACGGCCCGGTCGAGCCCATGCTCTGGGCGCGATTGCGGCGCGACCACCCCGGGACGGGGCTGTGGCCGCTGCTGCTGAGCGGCCTGCGTGGCGAGCCGCGCCGACCCTGGGTGGACGGGGAGGTGTCCCCGGCCCGCAGGTCGCCACGGGGCCGGCACGACCCGGCGGAGCTGCTCGCGCAGTGGTTTGACGACTGCGTGTCCGAGGAGGACGACGCCGAGCTGGCCGAGGCCACCGCCCCGTTCGGCCGGCGCTGGCCCGGCCTGGCTGCGCCCGGCGAGCCGAAGGAGCCAGCGGGTGACGTCGCCGACGGCCTCGTGGACTTCCTGCTCGGCGAGCCCGAATACCTCGGGGAGACCCGACTCGGGCTCGTGTCGGCCGCCCGCAGCGCGGACGCCCCGGCCGGCACCGGCTGGACCGGCCCGGTGCACCACCTCGACGACGGGGGTCAGCTCTCGGCGGTGCTGCGGAGCTGGGCGGAGCGCTTCGACGCGCTGGTGGTCGGGGTCGGCTTCGACACCCTCCAGCTCAGTGTGGCCGCCCCGCCGACCACCCCTGGGCACGCCCTGCGCGTCGCCGCCGAGCACCTCGCCTTCTGCCCCGACAACATCTGGCAGGGCAGCGGCTCGCTGGCCGCGTACGCGGAGGAGATCCGCGGTGCGCAGAACTGGGCGTTCTGGTGGGACTGACACCGACGGTCCACGTCCCGCGCGGCGTCAGCCGCCGGTGCGCCGCCGGGCCAGCAGCTCGTCGAGCAGCGCCGCGTGGGCCGGCTTCGGGCGGAAGTCGGCGTCGAAGAGGCAGGCGGCACCATAGCCGCGGTGGTAGCCGGGGATCCAGCTGCGGGCGTCGGTGAACCCCCACACGGTGACCGAGGCGCAGGCCGCCACGTCCAGGCAGGCGCGCAGCACCTCCCGGTACACCGCGGCCTGGCGGCGCAGCCCCTCCCCCGTCGCCGGGAGCCGCACCCGCACGTCCAGCTCCGTGACGGCGACGCGCACCCCCAGCGCGGCGAAGCGGCGCAGGTTGCCCCGCACGTCCTCGGGTGGCCGCTCGGCGTCCAGGTGCCCCTGGAAGCCCACCCCGTCGACCGGGACGCCGTCGGCGCGCAGCCGCCGCACCAGGTCCAGCAACGCGTCGGCCTTCGCGGTCCGCCCCTCGGTGCCGTACTCGTTGACGAACAGCTTGGCGTCGGGGTCGGCCTGCCGGGCCCAGCGGAACGCGTCGGCGACGTAGCCGGGGCCGAGCTTGCGCAGCCAGAGGGTGTCGCGCAGGGAGCCGTCCTCGGCGAGCACCTCGTTGACCACGTCCCAGGCCCACACCCGGCCCCGGTAGTGCGCGACGACGGCGGTCACGTGCCGGCGCAGTGCCTCCCGCAGCCGCTGCGCCGGCCAGTCCGGCGAAACCCACTCCGGCACGTCGTTGTGCCAGACCAGGGTGTGGCCGTAGACGGCCTGGCCGTTGCGGCGGGCCAGGTCGACGATCTGGTCGCCGCCGGCCCAGGCGTACACGCCGGGCGAGGGTTCGAGGTTGCGCCACTTCATCGCGTTCTCGGCGGTGACCGCGTTGAACTCGGCGGCGAGGACGCCCGGGTAGGCGGGGTCGAGGTTCAGGCCCCGGGGGTCGACCGCCGTGCCGATCAGCGTCCCGGCGGGGGCGAGCCCGCGCAGCGTCCCGCGCGCCGACGGGGCGTAGGCCGGCGCGGCATGGCCGGCGGGCGGGTCGCCGTCGCGGCCCGTGCCGAGGGCGGCCATCCCGGCGAGCAGGACCATCGCGACGACCAGCGGCGCCGCCACCAGCAGGCCGGCGGCGGTGAGCGGGCGCGGCCGGGTCACCGCCCCGACGGGCCCGGGCCGGGTGTGCGGGCCCAGGGCGCCGCCGTGAAGTTGCGCCGGGCGCGCTCGGCGTAGATCGCGCGCGGCAGCTCCGGCACGTCCTGAGTGGTGAGCAGGCCGGTCAGCGTGCGGGTCACCGCCGCCGCGTCGCCGGGCATCCGGGGCGTCCGCAGGGCCGGCGGCTGCCCGATCTCGTCGAGGAAGTCGTCGCACTTCTGCTGGTACGGCACGAGGGTGAACGGTACCCCCGCCAGGTACGCGAAGACGGCACCGTGCAGCCGCATGTGCAGCCCGAGGTCGCAACGCTTCATCTCGTCCCAGCAGGCCCGTACGCCGTCGCGGGCGGTGACCACCCGCACGTCGCAGTGCCCCGCGACGGCGGCCCGCAGCCGCTCGCCGACCCGCTCGTCGCCGTGCAGCGGGTGGGTGTTGAACACGAACACGGTGACGTCGACGGGCTCGGCGCGCACCAGCGCGCGTACCCCCTCGACCAGGGTGTCCTCGCGGCGGCGCAGGTCGGCGTCGGCGGCCTCGTGGTCGACGCCGAGCAGGGTCACGCCGAGGCGGGCCCGGCCGGTGGGGCGCGGCCGGCGCGGCGGGACCGGCTCGCCGAGCGCCTCGGGCAGCAGGCCGGCGAGGTCACCGGCGGGCACCAGCACCCCCGGGTAGCCGGCCCGTTCGAGGACCTCGGCGGAGGCGATGTCGCGTACCCCGATGAAGGCGACCCGGCGCAGGACGCGCAGCAACCGGCGCTCGGAGGCGGCGGAGACGAACGGGCCGACGGAGACCCCGACGGCGGCCATCGGGTGCCCGGACACCCCGGTGAAGAGCGAGAAGACCTTCTTCTCGCTCAGCGGGCCCATCTCGCGGAACACGGAGCCGCCGCCGAAGACCAGCATGGTGGAGCGGCGCAGCAGGGCGGCCTTGTTGAGCACCCAGCCGGCCCGGTCGGCGGTGCCGCGCGAGCGGTACCAGCGCGGGTCCATGCCGGTGCGCTCCGGCGGCAGGTCCACCATGGGCGGCGCCGCGAAGACGGGCTCCTCGGCTCCCCAGTAGACCCGGGTCGCCCAGTCCATGACCACGCAGAAGGCGTTGTCGCCGACGTTCTCCATGCCGTAGTAGCCGACGACCAGGGGTCGGCGGGCCACGGCGGCCGGCGCGGATGCTGGTGCGGGATGCGTGGGTGCCGGTTCAGGGTGCGTGGGGGTCGGTTCAGGACGCACGGGGAACCTCCCTGCTCAAGCGCCTGCGCAGGTCGCGCCAGGACGGCAGCGGGGCCGCGCCCACGACGCCCCGCCGGGCGGCGACCCAGAGCAGGCAGCAGAGTACCGCCTCCGCCAGCACGGTCGCCCCGGCGGCACCGCGCACGCCCCACGCCGGGACGGCCACCGCCAGCGCCGCCAGCAGCACCAGTGCGCCCACGGCCTGGTACACCACCTTGCGGCGCAGCAGCCCGCCGCTGGTCAGCAGCGCGGCCACGGCGGCGCCGCCGAACCGGAACGGCACCGCCAGCGCCAGCACCGCCAGCACCGGCGCGGCGTCCCGGTAGTCCGGGCCGAACACCAGCGGCAGGGCCACCAGGCCGCCGAGCGCCACCACCGCCGCGACGACCGCGCCGAGCAGCACCATCCCGGCGCTGCCCCAGCGGTACGCCAGCAGCACCGCCTCGGCGTCCGAGCCGGCCCAGCGGTGCAGCTTGCCCAGCAGATATTGCTGGTAGACGACCCGGGGCACCAGGTAGACGGCGGTGAGCACGGCCATCGGCACGGCGAGCAGGGCCGCCGCCGCCCCGCCGAGCAGCTCGGCGGCGAGCACCGTGCCGAGGTGGATGCCGAGCAGGTAGCAGACGTTGCCGAGCACGTACGGGGTGGCGGCCCCCACCAGTTCGCCCAGCCGGGGGCCGGGCTCGGCGGTGCGGGGCGGCGCGGGGGCCGGGTGCCCCTCCAGCGGCATCGCGCCGCGCCGGAACTCGCGCGACGCCAGCAGGCAGGCGGCGACGGTGGCCACGGCGACGACCGCGTACCCGGCCGCCGCGGCGACGACCGACAGCCCGGCCGCCCAGACCGCCACGGTGACCAGCACCCGGCCCAGGTGCGGGGCCAGCTGGAGCGCGGACAGGCCCCGGTAGTCACCGCGCAGCTGCCGCACGGAGCCGGCCAGAGCGAGGGCCGCCTGAGCCACCACGACGGTGGCGAGCAGGGCCCGCACCGCCGCCGCCGTGGTGTCGGGCAGCTCGGCGGCGCTCCAGGCCAGGATCCCGGCAAGCAGCACCGCGCAGGCCGCGCCGGCCAGCCGCAGCGACGGCCCCACCCAGCGGTACGCCCGCGCACCCTCCCGCCCGAACACCTGCAACCACAGCTCGGACACGCCGAAGACGGCCACCGGCGCGGTCAGCGACACCACGGCCAGCACGGCGGTGAACGAGCCGAAGTCGGGCCGCGACAGCGTGCGGGCGAGCAACACCTGGCTGCCGAAGGCGGCGAGGGTGACGCCGGCCTGGCTCAGCCCCAGCAGGCCGACCTGGGCCAGCATCGTGCCCGCCCGCCCGCGCCTCTTGCCCGGCCCGTGGCCGGAATCCGGCTCCGGCCCGCGCTGCGGTCCTCCGCCGGGCCCGGAGTCAACGGCCGAGGCTGACAAGCCACTTGCCCGTCTCGCTCAGGGTGCGCAGCGCCTTGATGCCCAGCGCCACGCCGGGCACCCGCGACGGGCGGTACGTGTCGATCAGCCGAAACCAGAAGACCAGCCCGCCGAGGCGGCCCCGGGTGATGTTGCCGTCGTGCCGGCGGAACCGGACCACCGGGTGGGCCAGGTGCCGGGGGTGCACGCCGGCGCGCAGCGCCCGCAGCATCAGCTCCACGTCCTCGAAGAGCCGGAAGCTCTCGTCGTATCCGCCGATGCGCTCCAGCACCCGGCGGTCGATGGTGGTGCCGGAGTGCTTGAACGGCAGCCGGGGGCGGGTCAGCACGCCCAGCAGCATGGTCCGCGCCGAGGCGTACTCGGGCAGCCGGATGCGCCGGGAGGCGTCGCCGCGTACCTCGTGGTAGTCGACGTACACCCAGCCGCCGCCGGTGGCGGTGAGCAGGTCGTGCAGCCGGCCCAGCGCGTCGGCGGAGAGCTCGTCGTCGGAGTCCAGCACCGTGATGTACCGGCCGGTCGCGGCGCGCAGGGCCACGTTGCGGGCCCGCGCGATGCCGCTCGGCGGCAGGCTGACCACCCGGATCCGCCGGTCGGCGGACACCCCCGCCTCCGCCAGCACCCGGGTCACCGGGACGGCCGAGCCGTCGTCGACGACGACCAGCTCGAAGTCGCGGTGGTGGTTGGCGAGCACGCTGCGCACGGCGTCGACCAGCAGGCCGGCGCGGTCGCGGACCACGATGCAGACCGAGAACGTCGGCACGACCGCCGCGTCGTCGCCCGCGTGCGCCGCCCCGGCGCTCTCACCCTGGACGGACGCCGGCAGTGGATGCCTCATCGAGCCGCCCCTCCTCCCCCCGTTCGACATCGGCCGTGACCGTGGCGCCGCCCGGCGGCGTGACCGCCGCGCCGCCCAGCGACAGGATCACCAGCTGCCCGAAGAGGAACAGCCACATGAAGTACGGGTACGCCATCGGCTTCTGCGTGAGCCCGAAGAGCACGAAGACCGCGTAGAGCACGCCGAGCGCCCAGCGCTGCGCCGGATCGGCGCACCGCCGCCGGACGACGACGTAGAGGGTGGCGACGACCCCGACGACCGCGACGAGGCCGACGACGCCCCAGACGACGAGGATGCGCAGCAGGTCGTTGTGCATGTCCCACGGCTCGTAGCCGAACCCGAAGAGCCAGACGTCCGGCGTGGACCGGTGCAGGACCCGGGCGAGGTCGTTCCAGATGGCGCCCCGGCCGTGCATGAACGTGTCGGAGCGTACGTCGAGCGAGCCGACCTCGGTCAGCGCCACCCCGGCCCGTTCCCGGACGGCGTCGCCCGCGAGCGCGACGGCGACCCCGCCGGCCGCGACCAGACCGGCGGACACGGCCACGGCCCGCCGCCGGCCGCCGCCGGTGCGCAGCGCGGCCCGCAGGACCCCCAGCCGCCGCGCCTCGAAGGCGACCACGATCACCAGCAGGCAGCCGATGGTGAGCCGGTGCAGCGACACCACGCCGGTGGCCACGAAGAAGCCGACCAGCGCGTACCGGCGCAGCGGGGTCAGGCGCAGCCGGTCGCCGAGCACCCGCAGCCGGTCGCCGAGCACATAGCAGAGGAAGACCGAGAACATCAGCAGCCGCCCGAGCGACATCGGGTGGAAGTAGCCCCCCGACGCCCGGCCGATCTTCTGGCCGGGCAGCTCGAAGTAGAACGAGTAGGGCACGACGCCGGCGACCTGGAGCCAGGCCAGCGCGCAGTGGACGACCGCGCCGGCCAGCACGACGGCGGCCACCACGGCCAGGCGGCGGGCGGGGAACCGGGCCGGGCGCATCAGCATCAACCCGACCAGCGCCACCGGGGCGAAGCTGACCAGCAGGCGCACCGCCTCGGCGGGGATCGCCGTCGCGGGGTCGAGACGCGGTCCGTAGATGGGGTAGCGGCGGATGTCGAACAGGGCCAGCAGGTCGGCGCGCGCCCCGGCCGCCAGGTAACTGAACCCGGAGACGACCAGCAGCAGGGCGAGGGCGAGCAGCATCGCCAGCACGGGGCGCGGCGGCAGCCGGCGGGCCGCGAGCACCGCCGCCGCGAGGGCCGCCACCATGCAGCCCGCCCCGACGGCACTGAGCAGGACGCCCACGTCGACGCCGCCGCCCGCGTCCCGCTCGCCGATGTCGAGCAGGGGCTTGACCGCGATCAGCGCCAGCGCGGCGGTGACGAGGTGGCCGGCGGCCCGGTCGAGCCGCTCCGGCGCGCCGCCCCCGGGCCGGGTGCCGGGAGTGGTGAGCGGCGCGCGACTGTCCACTTCGTCCAACCGTCGGTATGGGTGCAAAACACCAGGACGATACCAACGCGGGGCCCACGCCCGCTGGCCCCGCGACCGTCCGGCGGGGACCGCGGGCGACCCGACCCCGCCTTGCCGGTACGGTGCGCGGTCCGGCAAGCTGGTCAGCCGTGCCCAGCCCTCTGCCCCGACCCGGCCCGATCGGCGTGGTGATCGCCGCCCACGACGAGTCGAACGTCATCGGCGGCTGCCTGGACGCGCTGCTCGCCGACGCGGGCACCGACGCGGGCGTCGAACTGGACGTCGTGGTGGTGGCCAACGGCTGCACCGACGACACGGCGCGGGTGGCCGCCGCGCGGCCCGGCGTACGGGTGGTGGAGCTGGCCGAGGCGGGCAAGGCCGGCGCGCTGAACGCCGGGGACGCGGTGGTGCGCGGCTTCCCAAGGTTCTATCTGGACGCCGACGTGGTGCTCGGCCCCGGGGCGCTGCGCGCGATGGCCGCCGCGCTGACCGCTCCGGTGGACCCGCCGCTGGCTGTGACGCCCCGCCGGGAGATGGTCACCACCGGCCGGCCGCTGCTGGTCCGCGCCTACTACGCGATCAACACCCGGTTGCCGATCTTCGCGGACGCGCTGTTCGGCCGGGGCGTGCTGGGCGTGTCGGCGGCGGGACGGGAGCGCTTCGACCGGTTCCCGGCCGAGATCGCCGACGACCTCTTCCTGGACTCCCGCTTCGCCTCCGCCGAGAAGCACGAGGTGTCGGCGGTGGCGTCGGTCGTGCAGACCCCCCGTACGCTGCGGGACCTGGTCCGCACGCTGGCCCGGGTGCGGGCCGGCAACGCCATGCTGCGCGCCTCGCATCCCGGGATCCGCCCGTCGGTCCCGTCGTCCTGGCTGCGGGACGTGGTGCTGCCCCGCCCCTGGCTCGCGCCGGCCGCGGTGGTCTACGTGGCCGTCACGCTCGCCGCCGCGCTGCGCGCCCGCCGCCACCCGCGCGGCGCGTGGGGCCGGGACGCCTCGACCCGCTGACCGCCTGCGGGCAACGGGGCTGGCGGGCTGGGGCAACCGCGACGGGTCAGCGGCGCGGTCGACGCCTCGCCAGCAGCACCACGCCCATCGCGAGCGCGGCGAGCAGGGCGCCGCCGAGCCCCGAGAAGAGCACCGTGGGCAGGTTGGACTGCTCCGGTGCCGCCGCCGTGAGCTGCTGCCGGTCCGCCGCGCTGCGCCGGTACGCCTCGGCGAGCTCGTTGCCGTTGCCGCCCCGGGCGACGGCGTCCAGTTGGGACACCGCCGTGGCGTCCCGCCCGGTGAAGTACGCGTCCAGCCCGCGCCGGTAGAGCCGGTCGGAGTCGCCCAGGGCGGGCGTGACCCCGGCCTCGGCGAGCAACTCCCGGGCGGCGGTCACGGGCACGAGGGCCCGGTTCGCCCCGCCCGCCCCGGACCGGTCGTTGGTGAGCACGCCGACGACCCGGCCGGCCGGGTCGAGCGCGACGCCGCCGTGGGAGTAGATGCCGATGTCGTCGCCGATCCGGAACAGCGGCGCCGGGCCCTGGCCGGTGTCGGTCGCGGTGACCTGCACGGTCTTCGAGCGCAGCGTGTAGGTGGCGTCCCGGAAGTCGGTGTCGACGGTGTGGTAGCCGGCGACCACCACCACGCCGCCCGGTGCCAGCGCGGCCGGGTCGCCCAGCTCCACGCCGGGCAGGTCGGGCCGGGACACCCTGACCAGGGCGAGGTCCCCGGCGTCGGCGGCCCGGGTGCGCACCACCTCGCCGGCGATCGCGGGCGTGCCGGTCAGCCCGCCGGTGGCCTGGTTGAGCTGCACGAAGACCTGACTCGACGGGGGCCGGTCCGGCTCCTTGCCGGTGAACCGGGTGCTGGCCGTCCGCGACCGGACCCAGCCGTCCAGCGCGCCCGAGGTGAGCTTCTTGCCGGCGACGAGGATCCGGCCGAGCGTGTAGAGGGCCCGCTCCCGGGCGACCGGCTCGTCGGGGGCGACGCACTGGCCGTTGGTGAGCACGTGCCCGTCGGGGTGCACCACGAAGCCGCTGCACCGCCGCTGGAACGTGACGGGCGTCGGGTTGAGCAGCGCCCCGGTGCGCTCGTCGCGCAGGTAGCCGTTGAAGACCGCCTCGACGAAGACGAGCCCCGGCGCGGCGGTGGCGAGCGCCCGTTCCTGCGCGCTGTAGGGGGCCGCCTGGCTCCACGGGCGGAAGCCGGCGGCGGGGGTGACGGTCGGGAACGCCCCGGCGGGGCCGGCCGGCGGCGGCGCGTCCGGGCCCCGGGTGGCGGCCCACACGGCGAGCCCGCCCCCGGCGGCGAGCACGACCAGGACCAGCGCGGCGACGCCCAGCCGCAGCCCGGTGCGCGGGCGGGACGGCGGGGACGGCTGGATGCGCCGGGCGGGCGAGGCGAACGGGTCGTGCGGCGGGGCGGGTTCGGCCGGCCGGGGGTGGGCGGCCGACGGGTCCGCCGGTGCGGTCGCAACGACCGGCGACCCGGTGGCGTGCGCCGCCCAGACCGGCGGCGCCCCGGAGCTGGGTGCCCCGGACGCGGGCGCCCCCGAGCTGGGCACCCCGGAGCTGGGCACGCCCGAGATCGGGATGCCCGAGGCGGGCTGGCCGGAGGCGGGCACGGCCGAGCTGGGGAGGCCCGAGGTCGGGGTGATCACCGGCAACGCCTGGGTGGCCGCGTTGCCGACGGGCTCGATGCGGGGCGACCGCAGCGGCATGCCGAGCAGCCCGAAGAGCTTGTCGGCGGCGTTCTCCACCTCGGCCGGGTAGGCCACCCAGGGGCGGGCGGCGGCGAAGTCGGCGTTGACGTAGCGGGGGCCGCCGGGGGTCTGCGCGAGGGTGTCCGCCGCGTTGGTGAACGCCTCCCGCCAGGGCTGGTCGGCGGCGGCGGCGCCCTCCAGGACGGCGACGGTCATCAGCCGGTCCTGACCGTCCACCGCCCACCAGGCGCTGCCGACCTGGCAGACGCCGGACGCCTCGGTGAACCTGTACGGACCCTCCGGCTGCATGCCCCACTCCTCTGTTCACCCGCCGTGCGGATAGTACCGAGGCGGCACGACGCCGGAGGCCGTCGCGGGTTGCCCCTGAAAGTTTTCATGCATAGAGTCGCCGCATGAATGAAGGAGGCACCGTCGGGGCGTCCGCCGACCGGGTGCTCGACCTGTTCCAGGGCGTCCGGCTCACCCCGACGCAGCGGCGCATCGCGCACAGCCTGGTGCAGCACGCCGCCGCTGCGGCGTACCTGTCGGCGGCCGAGGTGGCCGAGCTGGCCGGCGTCAGCCAGCCGTCGGTGACCCGGTTCGCCGTCGCGCTCGGCCACGACGGCTACCCGGCGCTGCGCCGCCGGCTGCGCGAGCTGACCGGCACCGCCGCCACCGGCGAGCCCGCCGGCGTCGGCAACGAGCTGCAACGCGCCGTGCACACCGAGGTGGCCAACCTGGAGCGGCTCGCCGGCGAACTCGCCGACACCGAACGGATCGACGCCGTCGGCAAGCTGCTCGCCGCGAGCCGCCCCCTGCCGGTGCTCGGGCTGCGGGCCGCCGCGCCGCTGGCCGCGTACTTCGCGTTCTTCGCCGCGAAGGTGCACCCCGACGTGCGGGTGCTCGACGACGGCGGCAGCCTGCTCGCCGACCGCCTGGAGCAGGCCGCCGCAGCCGGGGCGACCGCGCTGCTGGCGTTCGTGCTGCCCCGCTACCCCCGGGAGACCCTCGACGCGCTGGCCGAGGCGCGGGCCGCCGGGCTGACGGTGGTGGCCATCACCGACTCGCCGGTCAGCCCGGCGGCCGAGCACGCCGAGGTGGTGCTCCCCGCCGCCGTCGGCACCGACCTCGTGTTCGACCTGCACACCGCACCGATGACCCTGGCGATGGTGGTCCTCCAGGCCATCTGCGACGCCGCGCCCGCCGAGACCCAGCGCCGGCTGGAGGCGTTCGAGTCCTCCGCCGCCCGTCGCCAGTTGTTCCTCGGCTGAGAGGAGAGACGAGATGCCCCAGCCCGTCCGCGCCGCCCGGGGGGCCGCGCTCACCGCCCGGGGGTGGCCGCAGGAGGCCGCCCTGCGGATGCTGATGAACAACCTCGACCCGGAGGTGGCCGAGCGCCCCGACGACCTGGTCGTCTACGGCGGCACCGGGCGGGCGGCGCGGGACTGGCCGTCGTACCACGCGCTGGTGCGCACGCTCACCGACCTGCGCGACGACGAGACGATGCTGGTGCAGTCCGGTCGCCCGGTCGGGGTCCTGCGCACCCACGAGTGGGCGCCCCGGGTGCTGCTGGCCAACTCCAACCTGGTCGGCGACTGGGCCACCTGGCCGGAGTTCCGCCGCCTGGAGTCGCTCGGCCTGACCATGTACGGGCAGATGACCGCCGGTTCGTGGATCTACATCGGCACCCAGGGCATCCTCCAGGGCACCTACGAGACGTTCGCGGCCGTCGCCGTCAAGCGCTTCGGTGGCACGCTCGCCGGGACGCTCACCCTCACCGCCGGCTGCGGCGGGATGGGCGGGGCGCAGCCCCTCGCGGTCACCATGAACGGCGGCGCGTGCCTGATCGTCGACGTGGACCGGTCCCGGCTGGACCGCCGGGTGCGTGACCGCTACCTCGACGAGGTCGCCGACTCCCTCGACGACGCCGTCGAGCGGGCGCTCGCCGCGAAGCGGGACCGCCGGGCGCTGTCGGTCGGCGTGGTCGGCAACGCGGCAACGATCTTCCCCGAGCTGCTGCGGCGGGGCGTGGCGATCGACGTCGTCACCGACCAGACCAGCGCGCACGACCCGCTGTCGTACGTGCCGGAGGGGGTGGAGCTCGCCGACGCCGGCGACTACGCGAGGGCGAAGCCGGCCGAGTTCACCGACCGGGCGCGGGCGTCGATGGCGAAGCACGTGGAGGCGATGGTCGGCTTCCTCGACGCGGGCGCGGAGGTCTTCGACTACGGCAACTCGATCCGGGGCGAGGCGCGCCTCGGCGGGTACGAGCGGGCGTTCGACTTCCCCGGCTTCGTGCCGGCCTACATCCGGCCGCTGTTCTGCGAGGGCAAGGGCCCGTTCCGCTGGGCGGCGCTCTCCGGCGACCCGGCCGACATCGCCGCCACCGACCGGGCCATCCTCGACCTGTTCCCCGAGAACGAGTCGCTGGCCCGGTGGATCCGGCTGGCCGGCGAGCGGGTCGCGTTCCAGGGCCTGCCGGCGCGGATCTGCTGGCTCGGCTACGGCGAGCGGGACCGCGCCGGGGTGCGGTTCAACGAGATGGTCGCCTCCGGCGAACTGAGCGCGCCGGTGGTGATCGGCCGGGACCACCTCGACTGCGGCAGCGTCGCCAGCCCCTACCGGGAGACCGAGGCGATGGCCGACGGCTCCGACGCGATCGCCGACTGGCCCCTGCTCAACGCGCTGGTCAACACGGCCAGCGGCGCGTCCTGGGTGTCCATCCACCACGGCGGCGGGGTCGGCATCGGCCGGTCGCTGCACGCCGGTCAGGTCTGCGTCGCCGACGGCACCGCCCTGGCCGGGCAGAAGATCGAGCGGGTGCTCACCAACGATCCGGCGATGGGCGTCATCCGGCACGTGGACGCCGGCTACGACGCCGCCCGCGAGGTCGCCGCCCGCACCGGCGTCCGCGTCCCGATGCAGGGAGGGGCCCCTTGTTAACGCATTCTGTAGGTGAAGGGCCCCCTCCTAACAACAGCAACAGCAACCAGCAGCGGTTCCGGCAGCTGTGGGACGAGATCGCGCCCGTCGGGCGCGACTCCGGCAGCGGCGGCTACCTGCGGTACGCGTTCACCGCCCCCGAGCTGGCGCTGCGCGACTGGTTCCGGGCGCAGGCCGACCGCCGGGGCATGCCGGTCACCGCCGACGGCAACGGCAACCTCTTCGCCCGCTGGGGCGAGCCCGACGCACCCGGGGCGGTGCTGACCGGCAGCCACTTCGACTCGGTGCCGCACGGCGGCGCGTACGACGGGCCGCTCGGCATCGTCAGCGCGTTCCTCGCCGTGGACGAGCTGCGCGCCGCCGGCGTCACCCCGTCCCGGCCCCTGGTGGTGGCCGCGTTCGCCGAGGAGGAGGGTGGCCGGTTCGGCGTACCCTGCCTGGGGTCGCGGCTGCTCACCGGCGCGCTCGACGCCGACCGCGCGGCCGGGCTGCGCGACGCCGACGGGGTGAGCCTGGCCGAGGCGCTGGGCGACCGGCCGGCGGGTGCCCGCCCCGACCTGCTCGGCGGCTTCGCGGCCTTCGTGGAGCTGCACGTCGAGCAGGGCCGCGCGCTGGTCGACCACGACGCGCCCGTCGCGGTCGCCAGCGCCATCTGGCCGCACGGCCGCTGGCGCTTCGACTTCCACGGCGAGGGCAACCACGCCGGTACGACCCGGATGGCCGACCGCCGCGACCCCATGCTCACGTACGCGTTCACGGTGCTCGCGGCCAACAAGGAGGCCCGGCTGCGCGGGGCGCACGCCACGGTGGGCCGGGTCCGGGTCGAGCCGAACGCCACCAACGCGATCCCGGCGCGGGTGACCGGCTGGCTGGACGCCCGCGCGGCCGACCCGGAGACCGTCGCCGGCCTGGTCGAGGCGGTCCGGGCCAGGGCCGCCGAGCGGGCCGGCCGCGACGGCACGGAGGTGACCGTGACCGAGGAGTCGGCGACGCCACTGGTCGGCTTCGACGGCGACCTCGGCGGGCGGCTCGCGGCGCTGCTCGACGCGCCGGTGCTGCCCACCGGGGCGGGCCACGACGCGGGCGTGCTCGCCGGGCACCTGCCCACGGCGATGCTGTTCGTGCGCAACCCGACGGGGGTGTCGCACTCCCCCGCCGAGGCGGCCACCGACGCCGACTGCGCCGCCGGGGTCGGGGCCCTGGCCCGGGTGCTGGCGGAGCTGACGTGCGCCTGACCCGACGCGACCCCCGCGCCCGGGACCGGACCCGCCCGGTCCCGGTCGGACGATGCCTTGCGGCCCCTACGGAGCTGCCCGCACAAACGGGGCCACAGCACGGGCCCTCCCGGACTACACAGCTGCCCGCACAAACGGGGCGGCGGCGTGGACCCGCTCCGGCGGCGGCAGCGCGTCCCTCGCCTGCGCCACCCGCCACAGACCCCCGCGCCCGCACAGCGGTAGCACAGACGGGGCAGCTCCCTAGGGGGTGGAAGAGGTGACCGCCACCCGCTGGCTCGCCGAACACGCGTGGCTGCCCGACCGGCCCGAGCCCACCGCCGACGTGCTGATCGAGGCCGAGGGCGGCCGGATCACCGCCGTCACCCCGCTGTCCGCCGCCGGCGCGCCCACCGCCGGGGTCGAGGTGCTGGCCGACGCCGTACGGCTGCCCGGGCTCACCCTGCCCGGCCTGGCCAACGCCCACTCGCACGCGTTCCACCGCGCCCTGCGCGGGCGGACTCACGGCGCGGACGGTGGGCGGGGGGACTTCTGGAGCTGGCGCGACCGGATGTACGAGGTGGCCGCCCGCCTCGACCCGGACAGCTACCTGGCCCTGGCCCGCGCCGCATACGCCGAGATGGTGCTGGCCGGGATCACCTGCGTGGGCGAGTTCCACTATCTGCACCACGGCCCCGACGGCACCCGCTACGCCGACCCGAACGCGATGGGTGCGGCCCTGGTCGAGGCCGCCGCGCAGGCCGGCATCCGGATCACCCTGCTCGACACGCTCTACCTGACCGCCGCGGTGGACGGCGCGCCGCTCGCCGGCCCGCAGCGGCGCTTCGGCGACGGCGACGTCGACGGGTGGTCCGACCGGCACGACCGGCTGACCGCCGCGCAGCAAGGCCGACCGCACGCCCTGATCGGGGCCGCGCTGCACTCGGTGCGGGCGGTGCCGGCCGACCAGATCGCCACCTTCGCGGCTCGCAACGAGGGGGTGCCGCTGCACGTGCACCTGTCCGAGCAGCCGGCCGAGAACGACGCCTGCCGGGCCGCGCACGGCTGCACGCCGACCCGGCTCCTGGCCGACCGGGGGCTGCTCACGCCGACCGCGACCGCCGTGCACGCCACCCACCTGACCAGCGCAGACGTGGCGCTGCTCGGCGCCGCCGGCACCGGCGTCTGCCTCTGCCCCACCACCGAGCGGGACCTGGCCGACGGGATCGGGCCGGCGCGGCGACTCGCCGACGCCGGCATCCCGCTCAGCCTGGGCAGCGACAGCCACGCCGTCGTCGACCTGTTCGAGGAGGCGCGGGCGGTGGAGCTGGACGAGCGGCTGCGCACCCGCCGGCGCGGCCACTTCGCCCCGGCGGAGCTGGCGAGAGCCGCGACCGCCACCGGGCACGCCGCGCTCGGCTGGGCCGACGCCGGCCGGCTCGCCGTCGGGGCCCACGCCGACCTGGTGACCGTACGCCTGGACAGCGCCCGCACGGCCGGGGTGCCGCCGGTGGGGGCGTTCTTCGCGGCGAGCGCCGCCGACGTCGCCTCGGTGGTCGTCGACGGCCGGCAGGTCGTCGCCGACGGGCGGCACCTGACCGTGGACGTGCCGGCCGAGCTGCGCGCCGCCATCGGGGCGGTGTCCCGGTGAGCGGCAGCCTGCTGGTCGACGACATCGGCGAGCTGGTCACCAACGTCGCCGGCACCGGCGACGGCGGCCCGCTCGGCCTGCGCCACGACGCGGCCGTGCTGATCGAGGACGGGCGGGTCGCCTGGGTCGGGCCGGCGCGCTACGCACCCGCCGCCGACCGCCGCATCGACGCCGAGGGCGGCGCGGTCCTGCCCGGCTTCGTGGACAGCCACGCCCACCTGGTCTTCGCCGGGGACCGGGCCGCCGAGTTCGCCGCCCGGATGGCCGGCGAGCCGTACACCGGCGGGGGCATCCGCACCACGGTCGGCGCGACCCGCGCCGCCACCGACGGCCAACTGCGGGCCACCGTGCGCCGGCTGGTCGGCGAGGCGATGCGGCAGGGCACCACCACGATCGAGACCAAGAGCGGGTACGGCCTCACCGTGGCCGACGAGGCCCGCTCGCTGCGGATCGCCGCCGAGGTGACCGGCGAGACCACGTTCCTCGGCGCGCACGTCGTCCCCGCCGAGTACGCCGGCCGCCCCGACGACTACGTGGGCCTGGTCTGCGGGCCGATGCTCGCCGCCGCCGCCCCGTACGCCCGCTGGGTCGACGTGTTCTGCGAGCGGGGCGCGTTCGACGCCGACCACGCCCGGGCGATCCTCACCGTCGGGCAGGCCGCCGGGCTCGGGGTGCGGCTGCACGCCAACCAGCTCGGCCCGGGGCCCGGGGTGCGGCTCGGGGTGGAGTTGGGCGCGGCCAGCGTCGACCACTGCACCCACCTGTCCGACGCCGACATCGACGCGCTCGCCGGCTCGGCGGTGGCCGACGGGCCGGGAACGGTGGCCACCCTGCTGCCCGGGGCGGAGTTCTCCACCCGGTCGCCGTACCCGGACGCGCGGCGGCTGCTCGCCGCGGGCGTGACCGTGGCGCTGGCCACCGACTGCAACCCCGGGTCGTCGTACACGTCGTCGATGCCGTTCTGCATCGCGCTCGCCGTACGCGAGATGCGGATGACCCCGGCGGAGGCCGTGTGGGCCGCGACGGCCGGGGGCGCGCGGGCGCTGCGCCGCGACGACGTCGGGGTGCTGCGGCCCGGCGCGCGGGCCGACCTGATGATCCTCGACGCCCCGTCCCACCTGCACCTGGCCTACCGGCCCGGTGTCCCCCTGATCCGCCAGGTCCTGCACAACGGAGTGCCGAAATGTCGATCGTGACCGTCCAGCCCACCGGGATCTCCCCCGCCGACGTGCTCGCCGTGGCGCGCGGCGCCGCGACGGTGCTCCTCGACCCGTCCACCGTGGCGGCGATGGCGACCAGCCGGTCCATCGTGGACGGCATCGAGGCCGCCGGCCGCCCCGTCTACGGCGTCTCCACCGGGTTCGGGGCGCTCGCGAACACCTTCGTGGCTCCCGGGCGGCGGGCCGAGTTGCAGCACGCGCTGATCCGCTCGCACGCCGCCGGGGTGGGCGCCCCGATGCCGCGCGAGGTGGTCCGGGCGATGATGCTGCTGCGGGTACGCTCGCTGGCGCTGGGCCACTCCGGGGTGCGCCCGCTGGTCGCCGAAGCGCTGGTCGACCTGCTCAACCACCAGGTCACCCCGTGGGTGCCGGAGCACGGCTCGCTCGGCGCGTCCGGCGACCTGGCCCCGCTCGCGCACTGCGCGCTGGTGCTGCTCGGCGAGGGCTGGGTGCTCGGCCCGACCGGCGAACGGGTCGACGCCGCCGAGGCGCTGGACGCGGCCGGGCTGGCCCCGGTCGAGCTGGCCGCCAAGGAGGGGCTGGCGCTGATCAACGGCACCGACGGCATGCTCGGCATGCTGCTGCTGGCGATCCGCGACGCGGCCCACCTGCTCACCATGGCCGACGTGACGGCGGCGCTGGCCATCGAGGCGATGCTCGGTTCGGAACGGCCGTTCCTGCCGGAGCTGCACGCGATCCGCCCGCACCCCGGCCAGTCGGTGTCGGCCGCGAACATCCACCGGCTGCTCCAGGGCTCCGCCGTGATGGACTCGCACCGCGACGACCTGGCGCACGCCGTGCAGGACGCGTACTCGATGCGCTGCGCGCCGCAGGTGGCCGGGGCGGCCCGGGACACCCTGGACTTCGTCCGGACCGTGGCCGACCGGGAACTGGTGTCCGTGGTGGACAACCCGGTGGTGCTGCCCGACGGCCGGGTCGAGTCGACCGGCAACTTCCACGGCGCGCCGCTCGGCTTCGCCGCGGACTTCCTGGCCATCGCCGCCGCCGAGGTCGGCGCGATCGCCGAGCGGCGGGTGGACCGGCTGCTCGACGTCACCCGCAACCGGGACCTGCCGGCGTTCCTCTCCCCGGACGCCGGGGTCAACTCGGGGCTGATGATCGCCCAGTACACGGCCGCCGGGATCGTCGCGGAGAACCGCCGCCTCGCCGCCCCCGCCTCGGTGGACTCGCTGCCGACCAGCGGCATGCAGGAGGACCACGTGTCGATGGGCTGGGCGGCGACGAAGAAGCTGCGCACGGTGCTGGACAACCTGACCAGCCTGCTCGCCGTGGAGCTGCTGGCCGCCGTGCGGGGCCTCCAGTTGCGCGCCCCGCTCACGCCGTCCCCGGCCGGACGGGCCGCCCTGGCCGCGCTCGGCGAGGTCGCCGGCCAGCCGGGGCCGGACGTCTTCCTCGCCCCGCTGCTGGAGGCCGCCCGGGCCGTGGTGGCCGGGCCGGGCCTGCGGGCGGCGATCGAGCGGGAGACCGGCCCGCTGGGCTGAGCGTCGCCCGGCCGCGCCGTCCGGCGTCCCGCCCGGCGCCGGTCAGCTGCCGAGGACCGCCACGCCGATCAGCACCGGCACCGCCGCCACGGTGGACAGCAGCACCGCGTCCCGGGCCAGCACGACGCCCCGGTCGTAGCGGACCGCGTAGACGAAGACGTTCTGCGCGGTCGGCAACGCGGCCGTGACCGTGCAGGCCAGCACCGTCGGCTGCGGCAGCCCCAGCGCGTGCCGCGCCACGAGGTACGCGACGACGGGCTGGGCCAGGGTCTTCAGCGCGACGGCCAGCCACACGTCCCGCCCGGTGTCCCCGGAGCCGGGCCGGGGCGCGCCGTGCAGCGACAGCCCGTACGCCAGCAGCCCGGCGGGCACGGCCATCGCCGCCACCATTTCCACCGGCCGCAGCACCGGCTCCGGCGGGAGCCAGCCGGTCAGGTTGGCGGTCAGGCCCAGGGCGCAGGCCACCGTGACCGGGTTGGCCAGCGGCGAGACCACCGACCGGGCCACCGACCGGGCCACCGACCGCCGCCCGCCGGTGGTCGTGTCCAGCACGGCGAAGGCGATCGGCGCCATCACGACGAGCTGGAACATGATGACCGGCGCGATGAACGACGCGTCGCCGAGGACGTAGACCGCGACGGGGATGCCGATGTTCGCCGCGTTCACGTACGACGACGTGAGCGCGCCGATCGTGGCCTCCGCCGCCGGACGCCGCCACAGCAGCCGCGCGACGAGCACGAACACCGTCGCCACGACGGTGGTACCCGCGACCGTGACCACCAGGGCGGCCGAGAAGACCTCGCGCAGGTCGGCGTGGGCGACCGTGTCGAACAGCAACGCCGGGGTCGCCACGAAGAACGCCACCCGGGAGAGCACGGTGGCCGCCCCCGGCCCGAGCACGCCGAGGCGGCCCACCAGGTAGCCGACGCCGATGACGGCACCGATGACGGCGAACCCCGTCAGCACACCGGGCATGTCGCTCCCTGGCCGACCGCCGCCCGCCCCGCCGTCAGGCAGCCGGCGGCAGCACCTTCGCGACCAGCTTCGCCAACTCGCGCAGCGCCTTGCCCCGGTGGCTGATCGCGTCCTTCTCCTGCGGGGTCAGCTCCGCGTTGGTGCGGTCCTGGCCGTCGCCGAGGAAGATCGGGTCGTACCCGAAGCCGCCCTCGCCGCGCGGCGCGCGCAGCAGCCGGCCAGCCTGGCGGCCGTCGACCAGGTGCTCCTTGCCGCCGGGCAGCACTAGGGCCACCGTGCAGACGAAGGACGCGCCCCGGTGCTCGTCGGGCAGGTCGGCGATCTGGTCCAACACCAGCTCCAGGTTGGCCCGGTCGTCGCCGTGCTTGCCGGACCAGCGGGCGCTGAACACCCCGGGCATGCCGTTCAGCGCGTCCACGGCGAGGCCGGAGTCGTCGGCGATGGTCGGCAGGCCGGTGCGCCGGCAGCCCTCCCGCGCCTTGATCAGCGCATTCTCGCCGAAGGTCAGGCCGGTCTCCGGCAGCTCCGGGTATTCCTCGACGTCGTCGAGGCCGAGCAGGGCGACCCGGTGCGCGCCGAGCGCGCCGTCGAGGATCCGCTGGAGCTCGACGAGCTTCTTACGGTTGCGGGTGGCGAGCAAGACCTTCGTCATGAGAGTGCCTTCCGCTGGGCCTCGGCCAGTTCCGCGCAGCCAGCGACGGCCAGGTCGAGCAGGGCGTCGAGCTGGTCGCGGGCGAAGACGCCGGACTCGCCCGTGCCCTGCACCTCGACGAACTCGCCGGCGGAGGTGCAGACCACGTTCATGTCGACCTCGGCGGCCACGTCCTCTTCGTAGCAGAGGTCCAGCCGGGCCTCGCCGGCGACGATGCCGACGCTCACCGCGGCGACGGAGCGGTGCATCACCTTCTCCGGCTTGCCGGCCAGCGCCTTGCGGCCGGCCAGCCAGGTCACCGCGTCGTGCAGCGCCACGTACGCCCCCGTGATGGCCGCGGTGCGCGTGCCCCCGTCGGCCTGGAGCACGTCGCAGTCGAGGACCACGGAGTTCTCGCCGAGGGCCTTGAGGTCGATGCTGGCCCGCAGGCTGCGGCCGATCAGCCGGGAGATCTCGTGGGTACGCCCGCCCACCCTGCCCCGGACGCTCTCCCGGTCCGAGCGGGTGTTCGTGGCGCGGGGCAGCATCGCGTACTCGGCGGTCACCCAGCCGAGCCCGGAACCCTTGCGCCAGCGGGGCACCCCTTCGGTGACGCTGGCGGTGCAGAGCACCCGCGTCCCGCCGAACTCGACGAGCACGGAGCCCTCCGGGTGGGTGCTCCAGCCCCGGCTCAGGGTCACCGGTCGGAGTTGGTCGGGCTGCCGCCCGTCAGGTCGCGCCATCCCTGCACCCTATGCGGTGCGGCGGACGGGGCCGCCGCGGGTCCCACCGTCGGCGCGACCGGCCCGGCGGTCAGGAGGGGCCCCTGTACAACAGAATGCGTTGACAGGGGCCCCTCCTTACCCCTCGGGCGGCGGGCCGGGGCCGGCGGCGTGCGCGGCGAGGAAGCCGGCCACGGCCGCCGGCCAGCCGAACCGTTCCGCCCGGGCCCGGGCGGTCGCCCGGCGGTGGGCCTCGGGGATCGCCAGCAGCCGGCTCACCGCCGCCGCGATCGCGCCCGGCGATCCCGCCGCCGCCACGCCCGCCGGGCCGAGCACCTCGGGCAGGGCGCTCGCCGCGTTGGCCACCACCGGGGTCCCGCAGGCCAGCGCCTCCAGCCCGGACAGGCCGAACGTCTCCACCGGCCCGGGCGCGAGCACCGCGTCCGCGCTGGCCAGCAGCGCGGCCACCGCGAGCCGACCGGGCAGGAACCCGGTGAAGTGCACGGGCAGGTCGGCGGCGCGGCGGGTCAGGGCCGGCCGCAGCGGCCCGTCGCCGGCCATCACCAGCACCGCCGGCACGCCACGGCGGCGCAGGGCGGCGAGCGCGTCGACGGCGAGGTGCGGGCGCTTCTCCGGGGACAACCGGGCGCAGTGGACCAGCAGTATCTCGGTGTGGTCGGCGTACCGCTCGCGCAGGACCGGGTCGGCCCGCGCGGGGTGGAAGGTCGCCAGGTCCACGCCGAGCGGCACCAGGGGCACGTCGGGCGCGCCGATGCGGCGGAACTCCTCCGCCGCCCACGCCGTGGTGCAGACCACCCGGTCGTACGCGCGGACCGTCGCCGCGTTCAGCCGGTCGGCGAGGGGGCGGACGGCGCGGCGGGGCACGCCCCACTGGGCCAGCAGGCCGGTGAGGCTCTCGTGCGACACCATCACCGACGGCACCCCGTTGACCCGCGCCCAGTCGCCGGCCCAGCGCAGGGTGGACCGGTCGGACACCTCCAGCCGATCGGGCGCGAGCGAGTCGAGCAGCCGGGCCACGTCGCGCCGGCCGGCGAGCACCCGGTAGCCGCCGCTGCCGGGCACCGTGGGGCCCGGCAGGGTGACGAGCCGCCCGTACGGGTGCCGACTGTCGGTGCGGCGCGCGTCGGGCACCACCAGCACCGGCTCGTGCCCGGCGGCGAGGTAGCCCGCGCCGAGCTGGTGCAGGGCGGTGCGCAGCCCACCAGACTGCTCGGCGACGAAGTTCGCCAGCCGGACGATCCGCAACCCGTGGCCGGCACCGGGCCGGGGCGGGGCGTTCGACCCGTCCACGGCGGTCCTCACGCGGCGGGCAGGGCGTCGGCCGGCTCCCCGGCGGACCGCACCGCCCGGTAGTGACCGATCAGCTCGTCCCCGACGGCCGACCAGCTCCGCCGCGCGACGAGGGCCCGCGCGGCAACGCCGTACGCGGCCCGGCGGGCGGGGTCGGCGGCCAGGTCCGCGACGGCGTCGGCCAGCGCCACCGGGTCGCCGGGCGGCACCAGCAGGCCGGTGACGCCGGGCTGGACGAGGTCCACCGGGCCGCCGCTGGCAGGAGCGACGACCGGCACCCCGCTGGCCGCCGCCTCCTGGATCGTCTGCCCGAAGGTCTCGTGCGGCCCGGTGTGCACGAACACGTCGAGGCTGGCGTAGAGCCGGGCCAGCGCCTCGCCCTGCTGCACGCCGAGGAAGGTCACCCCGGGCAGGGCCCGTTCGAGCTGCCGGCGGGCCGGGCCGTCCCCGGCCACCACCACCCGCACGCCGGGCAGCCGGGCGGTGGCCGCGAGCAGGTCCACCCGCTTCTCCGGGGCCAGCCGGCCGACGTACCCGACGAGGAGCCGGCCGTCCGGGGCGAGTGAGCGGCGCAGCGCCGGGCACCGGTGGTCCGGCCGGAAGCGCTCCGCGTCCACGCCGCGCCGCCACAGCCAGATCCGCTCGACGCCGTTGGCGATCAGGTCGGCGGCGGCCCGGGTGGACGGGGCGAGGGTCCGTCCGGCCGAATTGTGGATCTCCCGGAGCCGGCGCCAGGCCGCGGCCTCCCCCCAACCGACCCGGTACGCGCGGGCGTACGCGGCGACGTCGGTCTGGTAGACGGCGACGGTGGGCAGCCCGTGCCGGGCGGCCAGGGTGGCGGCGCGGGCCCCCAGCACGAACGGGCTGGCGAGGTGCACCACGTCCGGCCGGTGGGCCAGCAGCGCCTCCGCCAGCCGCCCGCCGGGCAACCCGAGCCGGAATCCCCGGTAGCGGGGCAGCGGCACGCTCGGGATGCGCACCACGGGGTACGGCTGGCGGCCGGCCGTCGTTCGGTGCGCGGCCGGCGGGGCCGGCGCGATGACCAGCGGCTGGTGCCCCCGGTGCAGCAGGTGCTCGGCGCTCCGCACGACCGAGTGCGCCACGCCGTTGACGTCCGGGGGAAACGACTCGGTCACGATGGCGATCCGCATGGCCTCACCGTGCGGGCGGCACGGATGCGCCAGGCGACGGGCCGCTGACGGCCCGGCGAACAGTACGGCACAACCCGGCGGCGGGACCGCCCGGCGGGTCAGACGTCGTAGCAGGCGCCCGCGCGGACCACTTCCAGCGGCCCCTCGTACGTCGTGCCGGCCGCCTCGACGGTGAGTGCCTCGCTGCCCCAGGCGGCGACCAGGTGGGTCAGCAGCAGCCGGCCCACGCCCGCCTTGGTGGCCGCCTCGCCGGCCTCCCGGCCGGTCAGGTGCAGGTCCGGCGGGTTCTCCACCCCGTCGAGGTAGCTGGCCTCGCAGAGGAAGAGGTCGGCGTCCTGGGCGAGCCGCAGCAGCGCCTCGCAGGGCGCGGTGTCGGAGGAGTAGCAGAGCACCCGGCCGTCGTGCTCCAGCCGCACGCCGTACGTCTCGATCGGGTGGTTCATCCGGTCGACGGTGACGGTGAACGGGCCGATCGGGAAGGTGCCGGGCTGGAGGCCGTAGAACTGGTAGACGTCCTCGACGGTGCTGTCCTCCTGGCCGTAGGCCAGGGCGAGCCGGTCCGGCGCGCCGGAGGGGGCGTACACCGGCAGGGCCGGGTACGGGCCGTCCGGGGCGTACCGGCGCACCACCACGTACGACGCGGCGTCGAGCATGTGGTCGCAGTGCAGGTGGGTGAGGATGATGGCGTCCGGGGCGTGCAGCCCGGCGTAGCGCTGGAGGGTGGAGAGAGCGCCGGAGCCGAAGTCGACCAGGAGCCGGAAACCCTCGGCCTCGACCAGGTAGGCCGAGCACGGGGAGTCGGGGCCGGGGAAGCTCCCGGCACAGCCGAGGACGGTCAGTCTCATGGAGTCGTCCCGCTGTCACGTACCGTAGTCGCCACGTCGGCCGCCGCTCCGTCGATGGTCTCTACCGACGCGTACGACACGCTGCGCAGCCTACGCTGACGCGCCCCGGGGCAAGAATCATCTGCTGGAAGTTGTCACGAACGTGACACCCTCGGCCTGCCTCCGGGTCAGCGTCAGCGACGACGAACGGGCCGCGCCGGTCACCCGGTCACGGCCCGTCAGCGTCGTCACGCCGTCAGCGCCCCGTCGTCAGGCCTGTCAGGCCTGCCGTCAGGCCTGTCGGGCCCGTCGTCAGGCCCAGAGCTGTCCCTCCAGGGCCTCCTCGGCGTCGGAGAGCGTGCCGCCGTACGCCCCGGTGCTCAGGTATTTCCAGCCGCCGTCGCAGACCACGAACGCGACGTCGGCACGGCGGCCGTCCCGGACCGCCTCGTGCGCCACCGCGAGGGCGGCGTGCAGGATCGCCCCGGTGGAGAAGCCGGCGAAGATCCCCTCCACCTCGACGAGCTGCCGGGTACGCAGCACGGCGTCCCTGGTGCCGACGGAGAACCGCCGGGTCAGCACGGTGGCGTCGTAGAGCTCCGGGACGTATCCCTCGTCGATGTTGCGCAGCCCGTAGACCAGCTCGCCGTAGCGCGGCTCGGCGGCGACGATCTGGATGCCGTCGACCTTCTCCCGCAGGTAGCGGCCGGTGCCCATGAGCGTGCCGGTGGTGCCCAGCCCGGCCACGAAGTGGGTGATCGTGGGCAGGTCCTGAAGCAGCTCCGGGCCGGTGGTCTCAAGGTGCGCCTGGGCGTTCGCCTCGTTGCCGTACTGGTAGAGCATCACCCAGTCGGGGTGCTCGGCGGAGATCTGCTTGGCGGTGGCGACGGCCTGGTTCGAGCCGCCGGCGGCCGGCGAGAAGATGATCTCCGCGCCGTACATCCGGAGCAGTTGGACCCGCTCGGTCGAGACGTTCTCCGGCATGACGCAGACCAGCCGGTATCCCCGCAGTTTGGCCACCATGGCCAGCGAGATGCCGGTGTTGCCGCTGGTCGGCTCCAGGATCGTGTCGCCGGGGCGCAGCCGGCCGTCGGACTCCGCCCGGCGGATCATGAACAGCGCCGCCCGGTCCTTGATGCTGCCGGTCGGGTTCCGGTCCTCCAGCTTCGCCCACAACCGCACCGGCGGCGCCCCCTCGGGCACCACCGGTGACAGCCTCGGCAGCCCCACCAGGGGCGTGCCGCCGCAGGCGTCCAGCAGGCTGTCGTAGCGCGCCATCGCCGGCCGCCTCAGCGAACGACGGCGCGCGCGGTCACCGCGGACGGGGCGACCGCCGCCACCGCGGCGCTGTGCGACGCGATCGCCGCCGCCGCCGCGAAGCCGAACGCGCCGCCGGCCACGGCCGGCAGGATGGTGACGCTGTCGCCGTCGTTGAGCTTGGCGTCGAGCGCGCCGAGGAAGCGGACGTCCTCGTCGTTGACGTAGACGTTGACGAACCGGTGCAGCACGCCGGCGTCGGTGACCAGGCGGGCCCGCAGGCCGCCGTGCCGGGAGTCCAGGTCGGTCAGCAGGTCGCCCAGCGTGTCACCCGCGCCCTCGACGACCTTCGCGCCGCCGGTGTACGTGCGCAGGATGGTGGGGATGCGAACCTCGATGGCCATGGTGTCGTACTCCTTGTTCGGGTGTGCGGTCTGCACGGTGACGGGAAGAGAAGGAATGTCGCGGGGCCGCTGGGTCAGCGGTCGGAACACTCGTAGTCGACCGTCGCCGGGCTCTGCCCGAACATGTAGGACTGGACGGCGTGCGGGTCCACGGCGGCGTCCACGATCTCCACCGGCTCCTCGGTCACCACGCCGTCGACGATCCGGAAGGAGCGGATCTCCTCCGTGCCGGGCTCGCGGGTGGAGACGAGCAGGTAGTGCGCCTCCGGCTCGCCGGCGAAGGAGATGTCGGTGCGGGAAGGGTAGGCCTCCGTGGCGGTGTGCGAGTGGTAGATCACCACCGGCTCCTCGTCACGGTCGTCCATCTCCCGCCACACCCGCAGGTGCTCCATCGAGTCGAACTCGTAGAACGTCATGGAGCGGGCGGCGTTCTCCATGGGGATGTGCCGGGTCGGGGTGTCGCTGCCGGCGGAACCGGCGACCACGCCGCACGCCTCGTCCGGGTGGTCCCGACGCGCGTGGGCGACGATCGCGTCGATGATCGACCGGTCGATGCTCAGCACGCCGCCCAGCGTAGCCCCTCGCTGACGCCCGCAGCGAGGTGGCGCCGGTCACCCTTAGTCGATCATGGCGTTGAGCAGGGACTCCTGGAGATAGCCGAGATAGGCGTAGACCGAAAGCTGGAACACCCGGCTCGACGACGAGTCGGCGGCGACCGCCTCGTCCAGCTCCGCGCCCAGGTCCGTGCCGTCCTTGATCTCCAGCCGGACGCCCATCGCCAGGCGGGCGTCGTTGAGGGCCCGCAGCCACGCCTCGGCCGCCTCGACGTCGAGCTGCACCTCGCCACCGGCGGAGTCGGGCAGCGCGGCGAGGATCGCCCCGGCCTGGTCGATCTTGCCGGTCTTCAGGTCACCCTCGGTGTACTTGCGGAACTCCGCCGTGCCGGCCGAGTCGTCCGGGTAGACCTCGGGGAAGAGCCGGCCGACCACCGGGTCGGTGTGGTCGAAGCCGTCGGTGAGCAGCCCCACCACCTCGGAGGCCACCTTGCGCAGCACCCGGACCTCGTCCACGGCCAGCGTGGCGACATACCGCTCGCCCCGGCGACGGAACATGCTCACGACCTCTCCACCGTGGCCCACAGCCCATACGCGTGCAGCTGCGCCGCGTCGTGCTCCATCCGCTCCCGGGCCCCACTGGAGACCACCGCCCGGCCCTTGTGGTGCACGTCCAGCATGAGCTTCTCGGCCCTCTCCCGGCTGTAGCCGAACAGCTTCTGGAAGACCCAGGTCACGTACGACATCAGGTTGACCGGGTCGTCCCACACGATCGTCACCCATGGCCGGTCGGAGACCGGCACCTCTTCGGTGTCCGGGTTCTCGACCGGCGCAACCTGCGGAGCCGCCATGCCCCCATCGTGCCACCGGTCGCGGGGAAGCGATGAACCGGAACGCCGGACGGGCCCGGATCAGCCGCCGGGCCGGCGCACCGGGCCCGCCCGGCGGGCCCCGGCGGCGCGCGGCGGGCCCGCCGTCAGGCGAGCAGGATGCCGTGGTCGAGCGCATCGGTCAGCACCGTGCCGAGCGAGAGGCGGATCGCCTCGAACCGCCGGGACACCTCCCCGGTCAGCTCCAGCTCGACCTCGCGCAGCGCCCGCTGTGCCCAGGACCGGGCACCGCCCGGGTCGTCGTTGCCGGGGCCGCGCCAGCGCTGCCAGCACCCGCCGGAGAGCGCCACGGCGACCGGCGGGAGCACCTCGGCGCGCTCCGCGCCCGGGTAGCCACACAGCGCGTCCACCGCACCGGGGCCGGTCAGCTCCGCCACCCCCGCGGTGCTGGTGACCAGCAGCACCCGGTCGAGGCCCCGGCCCGCCGGATGCTCGTCGAGCCCGAACCGCACGGCCTCGACGATCCGCCGCCGTACGCCGTCGGGGACCGGACCGCCGAGGACGCGCTCGGCGGCGGAGTCGCAGATGCGCCGCACGGCCCGGTCGCACTGCGCGGTGGCGAGCAGGGAGAGCGCCTCCAGCTCCCGGTCGAGCAGTTGCGGCAGCCCTGCGCACCCGACCCCGAAGACGATCTCCTGCACCACCCGCAGGTGCGCGTTGGCCAGCTCCAGGGCGAGGTGCTGCCGGATCCGTCGGGCGCAGGAGCGGGCCTGCCGGTCCAGCTGCCCGGCCCAGTCGGTCGCCTCCGCGCCGGGCAGCACCGGCACCCGGCCGTTCGCGCCGGGCAGCTCCGGCGGCTGGGCGCTGGCCCGGCGCAGCCCCTCGTCGGCGGCCCACCCCACGATGGCCCGGCGCAGCGCGTCGGTGCCGTCCGGGCGGGCCGGGTACCACCGCGCCCGGGCCAGCCCGGGCACGGCGGCGAGCAGCGTGGCGCGGTGCCCGGCGACCACCACCCCGGCCGGATCCACCGGGTCCACGGAGTCCACCGGGCCGGCCGGCGCGGCCCAGCCCGACAGCCCGGGGGTGACGACGAAGAAGACCTCGGCGGGCGAGCCGGCGACCTCGGCCAGCAGGTGCAGCTCGGCGGCGGTGAACGCCTGGTCGGCGGCGATCACGAAGAGCAGCGCCCCGGCCCGGCCGACCGCGTCGAGCAGGAGCCGCCCGCCGGCGACGCCGAGGGTTCCGCTGTCGGGCGTGTCGACCAGGGCGAAACGCCGCAGCAGCGGCTCGGCGACGGTCAGCTCGACCCGGCGCGGCGGTCGGGCCGGCGCCGGGCCCGCCGCCGCGCCGTCCGGTGTGTACGCGTGCGGCTGCCGGTGGCCCGGCACGTACGCGGCCCGCGTGGACACCCGGGCGTGGTCGACCAGCAGCCAGCTCCCGGGCGGCACGGTGAACAGCTCCGGGGCGAGCCCCAGCAGGGCGGCGAGGACGTCCCGGCGCGCGGCGCCGGCCGGGCCGGCGGCGACCACGGCGAGGGGCTCGCCCGTCGGTGGTTCGGTCACCCCGAGCCGGGTGGGCAGCGGGTCGCAGCCCGGCGAGGCGGCGGGACCGCCCGGCTCGTCGGGCACGTCGACCCCGGGGAGAGGGCCCGGTTTCATCAACGGCCTCCCAATGCGGGCGGCCGCGTCGGACCCGGCCGCGTGGATCGTCCGGCGGTGGCATCCAGGTGCGGGAAGAGTGCGTCCACGGGGGACTCGACCGCCCCGCCGGATACTCACCGGTAATCGGAAGGCTACTCAACTTCGCCGCGTGGCGATGCCCGCATGCAAGGATGACTGTCGATACACTGCCCGGCCGGCGACGTCCGGCCGCGGGCGGTCCTTCCCGGGCCAGGAGGGCGAGCCGGGAAGGTGAACTCTAGGCTGGGCGGGTGAGCACCTTTCGCCCCGCGCTGCTGACCGACCACTACGAGCTGACCATGGTCAGCGCCGCCCTGGCCGACGGCACCGCCGACCGCCCGTGCGTCTTCGAGGTCTTCAGCCGTCGGCTGCCCACCGGCCGCCGCTACGGGGTGGTGGCCGGCACCGCCCGGCTGATCGACATGATCCGCGACTTCCGCTTCTCGACCGACGAGGTCGACTTCCTGCGCCGCGCTGGCGTCGTCGACGACGCCGGCGCCGAGTGGCTGGCCCGCTACCGCTTCACCGGCGACATCGACGGCTACGCCGAGGGCGAGCTGTTCTTCCCCGGCTCGCCGATCCTCACCGTCTCCGGCGGCTTCGCCGAGTGCGTGGTGCTGGAGACGTTGGTGCTGTCGGTGCTCAACCACGACTGCGCGGTCGCCGCGGCCGCCGCCCGGATGGTCACCGCCGCCCGGGGCCGCGCGCTGATCGAGATGGGCTCCCGGCGGGCCCACGAGGAGGCGGCCGTCGCGGCGGCGCGGGCCGCGTACCTGGCCGGGTTCCGGTTCACCTCCAACCTGGCCGCCGGCCAGCGGTACGGCATCCCGACCGCCGGCACCGCCGCGCACGCGTTCACCCTGCTGCACGACGACGAGCGGGCCGCGTTCGCCTCGCAGGTCGCCACGCTGGGCAAGGACACCACGCTGCTGGTCGACACGTACGACATCAGCCAGGGCATCCGCAACGCCATCGCGGTGGCCGGGCCGGAGCTGCGGGCCGTCCGGATCGACTCCGGCGACCTCGCGGTGATCGCCCAGCAGTCCCGCGAGCTGCTCGACTCGCTCGGCGCCACCGAGACGAAGATCATCGTCTCCGGCGACCTAGACGAGTACGCCATCGCCGCGCTCGCCGCCGAGCCCGTCGACATGTACGGGGCGGGCACGGCCGTGGTCACCGGCTCCGGCGCACCCACCGCCGGCCTGGTCTACAAGCTGGTCGAGGTGGCCGGGCGGCCGGTGGTCAAGCGCTCCGAGCACAAGGCCACCATCGGCGGCCGGAAGGTCGCGGTGCGCCGGCACAAGCCGACCGGCACGGCGACCGAGGAGGTCATCGTGCCGCAGGGCGTACCGGACCGGCAGCCGCACGACCGGCTGCTCCAGCGGACGTACGTGGCCGGCGGCGAGCCGGTCGAGCCGCCGACGCTGGACGAGTCCCGGGAACACCTGCGGCAGTGCCTCATCTCGATCCCGTGGGAGGGCCTCAAGCTCTCCGCCGGCGACCCGGCGGTCCCGGTGACCGTCGTCCCCGCCGGCTGACCCGTCCACCCTGGCCCGCACCGCGAAGGAGCACCCTGGCATGACGAACGCGCTGATCATCGTCGACGTGCAGAACGACTTCTGCGAGGGCGGCTCCCTCGCGGTGGCCGGCGGTGCCGGCGTCGCGGCGGGGATCTCCCGGCTGCTCGCCGCCGAGCCCGACCGCTGGGACCACGTGGTGGCGACGAAGGACTACCACGTGGACCCGGGCACGCACTTCGGCAACCCGCCCGACTACGTCGACTCCTGGCCCGCGCACTGCGTCGTCGGCACGCCCGGCTCGGAGTTCCACCCCGGACTGGCCACCGGCCGGATCGAGGCGATCTTCCACAAGGGCGAGCACGCGGCGGCATACTCCGGCTTCGAGGGGCACGCCGCCGACGGCGAGCGCCTCGCCGACTGGCTGCGCGCCCGCAGGGTCGACCGGGTCGACGTCGTCGGCATCGCCACCGACCACTGCATCCGGGCCACCGCGCTGGACGCCGCCCGGGAGGGTTTCGCCACCACCGTGCTGCTCGACCTGACCGCCGCCGTGGCACCCGCGACGCTGGACGTGGCGTTGCGGGCGATGGAGGGCGCCGGGGTGGCGACGACCGGCGCGCCGGTGATCAGGGCCACCTGAGCGGATAAACCGCTGGCGGGTGTCACACCTCCGGTCGAGGATGTCGGGCGGAGGTGCCCCACCGTCGTGAACATGTCGCCCTACCGGCAGGCGCTCGCCCTGCCCGGCCTCCGGCCGCTGCTGCTGGTGTCCGTGCTCGCCCGCGTCCCGCTCACCGCGACCGGCGTGACCATCACCTTCCACGTCGTGCTCGACCTCGGCCGGGGCTACGGCGCGGCCGGCCTGGTCGGGGCGGCGATGACCGTCGGCGCCGCGCTCGGCGGCCCGCTGCTCGGCCGGCTCGTCGACCGGCGCGGCCTGCGGCCGGTGCTCGCCCTGACCGCCGTCGCCGAGGCGATCTTCTGGTCCACCGCACCGGCGCTGCCGTACCCGGTGCTGCTGCCGGCCGCGTTCGTCGCCGGCCTGCTCGCCCTGCCGATCTTCTCGGTCATCCGGCAGTCCATCGCCGCGCTCGCGCCGCCGGAGCACCGCCGCCCGGCGTACGCGCTGGACTCGATGTCGGTGGAGCTGTCGTTCATGGTCGGCCCGGCCCTCGCCGTGGCGATGTCCACCGCCGTGTCCGCCCGGGTCACCCTCTACGCGGTGGGCGCGGGCGTCGTCGCCGCCGGCATCACCCTCTGGCTGCTGAACCCGCCCACCCGCGCCGCCGACGAGCCGGCCCGGCAGCCGCGGCGGGTGCCCCGCCGGGAGTGGCTGACCCCCAGGCTGGTCGCCGTCTTCGCCGTGAGCCTCGCCGCGACCCTGGTGCTCGGGGGCACCGACGTCGCGGTGGTCGCCGTGCTGCGCGCCGGCGGCGAGGTCGGCTGGACCGGCGCGGTGCTCGCCGCGTGGGCGGTCGCGTCGCTGGTCGGCGGCTTCGCGTACGGCGCGGTCAGCCGCCCGGTCTCGCCCCTGGCCCTGGTCGCCGCGCTCAGCCTGTGCACCATCCCCGTCGGGCTCGGCGGCGCGCACTGGTGGCTGCTCTGCCTCGCCCTGATCCCGGCCGGGATGCTCTGCGCGCCGACGCTCGCCGCGACGGCCGACGCGGTCAGCCGGCTCGTCCCCGCCGAGGTGCGGGGTGAGGCGATGGGCCTGCACGGCTCGGCGGTGACCGTCGGCATCGCCCTCGGCGCGCCGCTGGCCGGCGCGGTCATCGACGCCTCCGCCCCGCCGTGGGGCTTCGTGGTCACCGGCGCGATCGGGCTGCTGGTCGCCGCCGCCGTGCTCCCCGCCGAGCTACGCCGCCGCGCCACCCCGGCCCCGGCGGCCCCGCTCCCCGCGTCGGACCCGATCCCGCCGGCACCCACCGCGCCGGCCACCACCGCGCCGGCACCCACCGCGCCGGGTTCCGCCGACCCGGCCGCCGCCGCACCGGCATCCGCTGCCAGCGGCGTCACCGGTTGACCCGTGGCGGGCGGGTTCGCGGGGTGCGGTGCGGGGTCGGGGCCGCGCCATGTCGGTGACTGGCGGTATCCCGGCCCTCCAGACCCCGCTATGTCGCCGACACGGCGGGCCCCACCCGGCCCGCCACTCGCCGAACGGCGCCGGGCGCCGCGCCCCGGTGGGGTGCGG
>NZ_JBHUVA010000006.1:0-151334 GCF_042670805.1 Micromonospora sp. NPDC057141
GGCTTTCGCCGCCGGGCCGTCGCCTCGTGCTGCCGGTCCTGCTCGTCGTCGTGCTGCCGGTCCTATACCTCGGCTCAGGCGGCCTCGGTGCCGCCCAGCTCGGCGGGGACGGCGTCGGGGACGTCGGCCGGTCGGTCCGAGCCACGGAACACGAGCTTGGACTTGTCGATGTCCTCCGGGTCGCCCTCGCAGTCGACCACGACGATCTGGCCCGGGATCAACTCGTTGAACAGAATCCGCTCGGACAGGTTGTCCTCGATGTCACGCTGGATCGTGCGCCGCAGCGGCCGAGCACCCAGGACCGGGTCGAAGCCCTTCTTCGCGAGGTACTTCTTGGCGTTGTCGGTCAGCTCCAGACCCATGTCCTTGTTGCGCAGCTGGGTCTCGATCCGGGCGATCATGATGTCCACGATCGAGAGGATCTCGCCCTGGCGCAGCTGGTGGAAGACGATGGTGTCGTCGATCCGGTTGAGGAACTCGGGGCGGAAGTGCTGCTTCAGCTCGTCGTTGACCTTCTGCTTCATCCGGTCGTAGGTGGACTCGGAGTCCTCCGACTGCTGGAAGCCCAGCGACACCGCCTTGGCGACGTCCCGGGTGCCGAGGTTGGTGGTCAGGATGATGACCGTGTTCTTGAAGTCCACGATCCGGCCCTGACCGTCGGTCAGCCGCCCGTCCTCCAGGATCTGGAGCAGGGTGTTGAACACGTCCGGGTGGGCCTTTTCGATCTCGTCGAAGAGGACCACCGAGAACGGCCGACGCCGCACCTTCTCGGTCAGCTGCCCACCCTCGTCGTATCCGACGTAGCCGGGAGGGGCACCGACGAGCCGGGACACCGTGTACCGGTCGTGGAACTCGGACATGTCGAGCTGGATGAGGGCGTCCTCGCTGCCGAACAGGAACTCCGCGAGCGCCTTGGACAGCTCGGTCTTACCCACGCCGGACGGGCCGGCGAAGATGAACGAGCCGGACGGGCGCTTCGGGTCCTTCAGGCCGGCCCGGGTGCGCCGGATGGCCTTCGAGACGGCCTTGACCGCGTCCTCCTGGCCGATGACGCGCTTGTGCAGCTCGTCCTCCATGCGCAGCAGGCGGGAGGTCTCCTCCTCGGTCAGCTTGTAGACCGGGATGCCGGTCCAGTTGCCCAGGACCTCGGCGATCTGCTCGTCGTCGACCTCGCTGACGACGTCGAGGTCGCCGGCCTTCCACTCCTTCTCCCGCTGCGCCTTCTGGCCCAGCAGCTGCTTCTCCTTGTCGCGGAGCTGCGCGGCGCGCTCGAAGTCCTGCGCGTCGATCGCGGACTCCTTGTCCCGACGCACCTGCGCGATGCGCTCGTCGAAGTCCCGCAGGTCCGGCGGCGCGGTCATCCGGCGGATCCGCATCCGCGCGCCCGCCTCGTCGATCAGGTCGATCGCCTTGTCCGGCAGGAAGCGGTCGGAGATGTACCTGTCGGCCAAAGTCGCGGCAGCCACGAGAGCGGCGTCGGTGATGCTCACCCGGTGGTGCGCCTCGTACCGGTCGCGCAGGCCCTTCAGGATCTCGATCGTGTGCGCCAGGGACGGCTCGCCCACCTGGATCGGCTGGAACCGCCGCTCGAGGGCGGCGTCCTTCTCCAGGTGCTTGCGGTATTCGTCGAGCGTCGTGGCACCGATGGTCTGCAGCTCGCCCCGGGCCAGCATCGGCTTGAGGATCGACGCCGCGTCGATCGCGCCCTCCGCCGCGCCCGCGCCGACGAGGGTGTGGATCTCGTCGATGAACAGGATGATGTCGCCTCGGGTGCGGATCTCCTTGAGCACCTTCTTCAGGCGCTCCTCGAAGTCACCCCGGTAGCGGGAACCGGCGACCAGCGCACCCAGGTCGAGGGTGTAGAGCTGCTTGTCCTTCAGCGTCTCCGGGACCTCGCCCTTGATGATCTTCTGGGCCAGGCCCTCCACCACGGCGGTCTTGCCGACGCCGGGCTCACCGATCAGCACCGGGTTGTTCTTGGTGCGGCGGGACAGCACCTGCATGACCCGCTCGATCTCCTTCTCCCGCCCGATGACCGGGTCGAGCTTGCCCTCCCGGGCAGCCTGGGTCAGGTTCCGACCGAACTGGTCCAGCACCAGGCTGGTCGACGGCGCGGCCTCACCCGTCGTCGTCCCGGCCGCCGCCGGCTCCTTGCCCTGGTAGCCGGAGAGCAACTGGATCACCTGCTGGCGGACCCGGTTGAGGTCGGCGCCGAGCTTCACCAGGACCTGGGCGGCGACGCCCTCGCCCTCGCGGATCAGGCCGAGCAGGATGTGCTCCGTGCCGATGTAGTTGTGGCCGAGCTGCAGCGCCTCACGCAGCGACAGCTCCAGGACCTTCTTCGCCCGCGGCGTGAACGGGATGTGCCCGCTCGGCGCCTGCTGGCCCTGACCGATGATCTCCTCGACCTGCTGACGCACACCCTCCAGCGAGATCCCCAGACTCTCCAGGGCCTTCGCCGCGACACCCTCACCCTCGTGGATCAGGCCCAGCAGGATGTGCTCCGTACCGATGTAGTTGTGGTTGAGCATCCGGGCCTCTTCTTGGGCCAGGACGACAACCCGTCGCGCTCGGTCGGTGAACCGCTCGAACATGCCCTCGTGCTCCTCACATGCCGTGCGCCTTGATGGTCAGATCTCGGCGGGGCCGGTGCGCGGACGTCCGGGACGGGCGTCCTTGCCTCATTACTCTATCGCCGCGGGCCGACTCCGCTGAGGTCGTGTGTCCTCCGCGGGGGTCCGGTACGCGTCGTTTTAGCCAACCGTCCGCGCTCAGGGCGTGTTCCGGGGGCTCCGCGTGTACGCGCAGAGCGAAATTCGGACGGGCGGAGGGACGGGCCTGCGGGGCTCCGAGCGGGCCCGCTCGGACGGATTCTCCACCGGCTGTGGACAACGCCGCGGCGGCCCGGGTTCTTTCCGGCCGGAGGCGGGACCGGCCGGGGCAGGAGGTGACGCGGCGACGCCGGCCCGGAGGCGTGCTCCGGCCCGGCGTCGGTGTCGCCCGTGTCGGGGATGTCCCGCCGACGGCCCTATCGCACCCGGCGACGGCTGCGGTCACCCGGGACCGACTCGGCGCTCAGCGCTTGGCGTGGAACTCGTCCACGATCTCCTGGGGGATGCGCCCCCGGTCGGAGATCTCCTTGCCCTCCCGCTTGGCCCATGCCCGGATCGCCTTGTTCTGCTCGCGGTCGGCGGTGGCACCGCCCCGGCCGCGCGCGGCCCGCCCGCCGACCACCACGCCGCCCCGGCCCACCTTGGTGCCGTTCGCGACGTAGGGCGAGAAAACCTCCCGCAATTTCTCGGCGTTCGTGGCAGAGAGGTCGATCTCGTACTGAACGCCGTCGAGCGCGAACTTGACGGTCTCGTCAGCGTCCCCGCCGTCCAGGTCATCGACCAGCTTGTGAATGATCTGCTTGGCCACGTCCCACATTCCTTTCGAGCAGGGTGATCCTGCAAACTAAGAGCACAATAACCCGCCCGATGCTTGCCGCGTCAATAGGATGCGGTAACTGCCCCTGCCGGGGGCGGCCGGTCGACTACTCCGCGCGGACCAACGGGAAGAGGATGGTTTCCCGAATTCCCAGGCCCGTGAGCGCCATCAACAGCCGGTCGATTCCCATTCCCATGCCACCGGCCGGGGGCATTCCGTACTCCATGGCCCGGAGAAAGTCCTCGTCCAGCCGCATGGCCTCGGCGTCGCCGCGCGCCGCGAGCTGGGCCTGGGCGACCAGCCGTTCCCGCTGCACCACCGGGTCGACCAGCTCCGAGTACGCGGTGCCCAGCTCGAACCCGAGGACGTAGAGGTCCCACTTCTCGGCCAACCCCGGCTCGCCGCGATGGGCCCGGGTCAGCGGGCTGGTCTCCTCCGGGTAGTCCCGCACGAAGGTCGGCGCCTGAAGCCCCGGCACGACCAGTTCCTCGAACAGCTCCTCGGCGAGCTTGCCCGGCCCCCACTTCGGGTCGACGGCCAGGCCGACCTTGTCGGCGTACTCGACGAGGCGGGCCCGCTCGGTGCGGACGGTGACCTCTTCGCCGAGCGCCTCCGAAAGCACCCCGAAGAGGGTCACGGAGCGCCACTCGCCGCCCAGATCGAACTCGCGGCCATCCGCGTGCGTCACCACGGTCGACCCGCCGACCGCGATCGCGGCCTGCTGCACGAGATTGCGGGTCAGCGCCGCCATCGTGTCGTAGTCGCCGTACGCCTCGTATGCCTCCAGCATCGCGAACTCCGGCGAGTGCGAAGAGTCGACACCCTCATTACGGAAGTTGCGGTTGATCTCGAACACCCGATCGACGCCGCCGACCACGGCCCGCTTGAGAAACAGTTCCGGCGCGATTCGAAGATACAGATCGGTGCTCAACGCATTGCTGTGAGTCACGAATGGCCGAGCTGCCGCCCCGCCGTGCAGCAACTGGAGCATCGGGGTCTCCACCTCGACGAACCCCTGCCCGTGCAGGCAGTCGCGCAGGCTGCGCACGGCCGCGGCCCGGGTGCGCACCATCTGCCGCGCCTGCGGTCGGACGATCAGGTCGACGTACCGCTGGCGGACGCGAGCCTCCTCGCTGAGCGGCTTGTGCGCCACGGGGAGCGGGCGCAGCGCCTTCGCGGTGACCGCCCACTCCTCGGCCAGCACCGACAGCTCGCCGCGCCGGCTGGTGATCACCTCGCCGGTGACGCCGACGTGGTCGCCCAGGTCGACGAGGCGCTTCCAGTCGTCCAGCCGCTGCGCGCCGACCCGGTCGAGGGAGAGCATCGCCTGCAACTCGGTGCCGTCGCCGTCACGCAGCGTCGCGAAGCAGAGCTTGCCGGTGTTCCGTACGAAGATCACCCGGCCGGTGACCGACACCCGGTCGCCCGTCGCGGTGTCCGTGGGCAGGTCGGCGTACCTCGCGCGGACCTCGGCCAGGGTGTCGGTCCGGGCGAACCCGACGGGGTACGGCTCGACGCCCTCGGCGAGCATCCGGTCCCGCTTCTCCCGGCGGACCTTCAGCTGCTCCGGAAGGTCGTCGGCGGGGTCGACTGGCACGGCGTTCTGCTCGGTCACGGCACGCTCTCTCAGCTAAGGAGTTTCGGTGGGGTCAGGCCCGAGCGTACTCAAGGGCTCCGGCGGCCGTTACGGGATAACCTGCCCGCCATGACCGACCCCACCGAGGCCCTGCCACACGCGGGGCCGCTGCCCATCGGGCACGGGTGAGAAGGGCACCCTTCTCTACCGAAAGCGTTGACAAGGGGCCCTTCCTTGCACCTCACACGTTGCGGTCGTAGACCATGCGCAGGCCGATCAGGGTGATCATCGGCTCGTGGTGGGTGATGGTGCGGCACTCGCCGATCACCACCGACGCCAGCCCGCCGGTGGCGATCACCGCCCGCACCTCGCCCAGCTCCTCGGTCATCCGCTCGACGATCCGGTCCACCTGCCCGGCGAAGCCGAAGTAGAGCCCCGACTGGAGACACTCGACGGTGTTCTTGCCGATCACCGACCGGGGCCTGGTCGCCTCCACCTTGCGCAGCTGGGCGGCCCGGGCCGCGAGCGCGTCGAAGGAGATCTCGATGCCCGGGGCGAACGCGCCGCCGAGGAACTCGCCCCGGCCGCTGATCACGTCGAAGTTGGTGGTGGTGCCGAAGTCGACCACGATCGACGGCCCGCCGAACAGGGTGTACGCGGCGAGCGTGTTCACCACCCGGTCGGAGCCGACCTCCTTCGGGTTGTCGATCGCGAGCTGCACGCCGGTGCGTACCCCCGGCTCGACGATGACACTCGGCAGGTCGGCGTAGTAGCGGGCGAGCATCGTCCGCAGCGAGCGCAGCGCGGCCGGCACCGTCGAGCAGGCGGCCACCCCGGTGATCTCCACGGCGTCACCGGCCAGCAGCCCCCGGAACATCAGCCCGAGCTCGTCCGCCGTGGACCGGGCGTCGGTCTTGATCCGCCAGGAGTGCACCAGCTTGTCGCCGTCGAAGGTCGCCAGCACGGTGTTGGTGTTTCCGATGTCGATGCAGAGCAGCACGCACGCAGCCTAGACGCCGGGCCGGGCGGCCGGCGTGGACCGGGCCGCCCGGCGGCTCACCGCGTCCGCAGGTCCAGCGCGACGTCCAGGATCGGCGAGGAGTGCGTCAACGCGCCGACCGACAGGTAGTCCACGCCGGTCGCCCCGTACTCCGCCGCCACGTCGAGGGTCAGCCCGCCGGTCGCCTCCAGCTCCGCCCGGTCCCCCACGGCGGCCACCACCTCGCGCAGCGTCGCCGGGGTCATGTTGTCCAGCAGCAGGAAGTCGGCGCCGGCCTCCACCGCCTCCAGCGCCTCGGCGAGGGTGTCCACCTCCACCTGCACCGCCACGTCCGGGAAGACCTCCCGGACCCGGCGGTAGGCCGGCGCGACGCCGCCGGCCGCGAACTTGTGGTTGTCCTTGATCATGGCGACGTCGTGCAGGCCCATCCGCTTGTTCGTGCCGCCGCCGGCCCGGACCGCGTACTTCTCCAGCGCCCGCAGGCCCGGGGTGGTCTTGCGGGTGTCCAGGACGGTCGCCTTCGTGCCGGCCAGCGCGTCCGACCAGGCCCGCGCGTGGGTGGCCACGCCGGAGAGCCGGCAGAGCAGGTTGAGCGCCGTGCGCTCGGCGGTGAGCAGCAGCCGGGTCGGCCCGGCCACCGTGGCCAGCACGTCGCCGCGGGCCACCCGCTGCCCGTCGTGGGCCACGAGCGACACCTCGACGGTACGAGCACCGGGGTCGGCCGGGAAGCTCGTCACCTCGGCGACCAGCTCGAACGCCGCCGCCGCCACGGCGAGCCCCGCGACCACCCCGTCGGCGCGGGCGACCAGGTCGGCCGTGTCGGTCTGGGTGGCCGGGATGGTGGCGACGCTGGTGACGTCCAGCAAGTCCGGACCGAGGTCCTCGGCGAACGCGGTGAGGAGCACCCGCCGTACCTCGTCCGGGTCCAGCCCGCCCGCCCGCAGCGCCTGCTCCGTCGTGTCCCTCATCGCTCTCCAGCCTCCCAGCGAGACGTCAGCCTGCCCTGCGCCCCGACCTCGGCGACCAGGTGGCCCAGCCACCGCTCGTCCGCCGTCGGGTAGTCCTCCCGCCAGTGGCAACCCCGGGTCTCCCGGCGGGCGTACGCGGCGGCGACCAGGGCCGACGCCACGGTGATCAGGTTCGTCGCCTCCCAGTCGGCGGTGCGCGGGGTGCCCCGGCCGGAGCCCAGCTCGCCCAGCGCCGTGGCCGTGCCCGCGAGCGTGTCCGCCGAGCGCAGCACGCCGGCGCCCCGGGTCATCGCCCGTTGCAGGGCGGGCGTCCCGTCGGCGGGAACCACCCAGCCACCCTCGCCGGCCCACGCACCGGCCTCGGCGGGCCGGGCCTGCTCGGGCAGGCCGGCGGCGATGTCCTCGGCGATCCGGCGGGAGAACACCAGCCCCTCCAGCAGCGAGTTGCTGGCCAGCCGGTTCGCGCCGTGCACGCCCGTGCAGGCCACCTCGCCGCAGGCGTACAGGCCGGGGATGGAGGTGCGGCCGCGCAGGTCCGTGCGGACGCCGCCCGAGGCGTAGTGGGCGGCCGGGGCGACCGGGATCAGGTCGGTGGCCGGGTCGACCCCGATGGCCAGGCAGGAGGCGACGATGGTCGGGAAGCGCCCGGCCAGGAAGTCCCCGCCGAGGTGCCGGGCGTCGAGATAGACGTGGTCGGCGCCGGCGGCCAGCAGCACCCGGTGGATGCCCTTGGCCACCACGTCCCGGGGGGCCAGCTCCGCCAGCTCGTGCTGGCCGACCATGAACCGCTTGCCGTCGCCGTCGACGAGGTGCGCGCCCTCGCCGCGCAGCGCCTCGGAGACCAGCGGCTGCTGCGCCCGGCCGGCTCCGGGGACGCCGGCCCCGGCCGGGGTGATCAGCGCCGTGGGGTGGAACTGGACGAACTCCACGTCGGTGACCGCCGCGCCGGCCCGCATGGCCAGCGCCACGCCGTCGCCGGTGGAGACGGCGGGGTTGGTCGTGGCGGAGAAGACCTGGCCCATCCCGCCGGTGGCGAGCACCACCGCGCGGGCCAGCAGCGCGCCGACGCCGTCCTCGCTGCCCTCGCCGAGCACGTGCAGGGTGATCCCGCAGGCCGGGCCGAGCCCGCCGGGCCCGTCGCCGGGGGCGCGCAGCAGGTCCAGCACGAGGGCGTGCTCGACCAGCCGGATCCACGGGTCGCGGCGGACCGCCGCGTGCAGGGCCCGCTGCACCTCCGCGCCGGTGGCGTCCCCGCCCGCGTGCACGATCCGGTCCGCCCGGTGCCCACCCTCCCGGGTGAGCATGAGCGAGCCGTCGGGGTGCCGGTCGAACTCCGCGCCGATGCGCATCAGCTCCCGCAACCGGGTCGGCCCCTCCTCCACCAGCACCCGCACGGCGGCTGGGTCGCACAGCCCCACCCCGGCGACCTCGGTGTCGAAGGCGTGCCCGGCCGGGGTGTCCGCCGGGTCGAGCACGGCGGCGATGCCGCCCTGGGCCCAGCGGGTCGAGCCGTCGTCGATGTTGACCTTGGTGACCACGGTGACGTGCAGGCCGGCCTCGCGCAGGTGCAGCGCGGCGGTCAGCCCGGCCACCCCGGAGCCGACCACGATCACGTCCGTGGTCTCCACCCAGCCGGGCGAGGACGCGGCCAGCAGCGCCGGCAGGACGGGCAGGTCGACGGTCGGTAGGTCCATGAGCACAGTCAACCCGAACGCCGCTCACCCCGGGCGGCGGGGGCGGGACGAGTGGTTTGGGCTACGCCGGGCAACGGCGGTCCCCTCGTCCGGGTCGGGTGGGAAGGCGGTCACTTCGTCCGGACCGGGAGGCCGGCCGGGCCCGCGCCCTTCAGCGAGACGGTCACCGTACGGTCGCTGAGCCACAGGTGGCAGCGGACCCCCCGGTCGCCGACCCGCCAGCGCCCCGCCCCGGGCGGGCGGACCACCAGGCCGCTGCGGAAGCGCAGGTCGTCGTCGTCCGGCACGCCCGCGTACCGGGCCAGGACCGAGCGGCAACCGGCGTAGAAGGGGAGCCAGTCGGCGTCCCGGGTCGGGTACGGCTTGTCCGGCGCCTGCCACACCCCGACGAACTCGGCGTCGTGCCGGGTGGCGCACTCCACCGGCTTCAGCACCTGCGCGCCGCGCCGCCCGACGTTCTCGCTGCGCTGGCAGCCCAGCCGCAACGGAGAGGGCCCCTTCAGGGCGTCCCGCAGGCTGCCCGTGCGGGTGACCGGCACCGCGCCCGCCTCGGCGGTGCTCACCTCGGTCAGGTCGCAGCGGTACCAGCGGGCGCCGGACGCCCAGCCGGTCTTCGACGGCACCGCCACGGCCAGCCGGAGCCGGCCGGCCCGCCAGTCGTCCCCCACGTGATCCGTGGCCTTGGCGTCGCAGTCGGCGAACGGGGCACGCAGCTCGGCCGAACCGTTGCCCGGCGGGGCTGCCCGGTCGGCCGGGAACGCGCCGACGTGCACGGTCTCCACCCGGTGCGCGAGCACGCAGTCCACCGGCGCGTACGCCGACAGGGGCAGCACGTCGACGAAGTCGGCGACCTGGCAGACCCCGGCGGCCGGGGTGAACGGGCCGGCCGGCCCCGGGGCGGCCCAGTCGTCGGTGAGGTCGCCGTCGAGGCCGGTCGAGCCCCCACAGCCGGCCAGCACGACCGCCGTGACCAAGGCGGCGCACACGCTCGTCAACGCACGACGCATCGGGCCTCCCCAACCACCAGCTCGCGACGGGACCCAAGAGTAACCAGGGATGACCATCGGTGACATACCGCGTACGGGCAGACATCGAGTCGACTTCGGTTCGACCCGGACGCCTGGCGTCGCGGCCCCGGCCGGGGCGGGGATCCCGCGCGGGGCGGCCCGGGTCAGCCGACGACGGCCAGCGGGCTCGGGACCGGGTCGCCTGCCGTGCCCGGGGCCGCCGCGGCCGGGTCGCCGCCCAGCTCGACCACCCGGTTGGCGGCGTCGACGTGCACCACCCGGGGCCGGTACGCCCGCGCCTCGGCGTCGGCGAACTGCCCGTACGAGATCAGGATGACCAGGTCGCCGGGGTGCACGAGGTGGGCGGCGGCACCGTTGATGCCGATCACGCCGCTGCCCCGCTCACCGGGGATCACGTACGTCTCCAGCCGGGCGCCGTTGGTGACGTCCACGATGGCCACCTGCTCGCCGGGGAGCAGGTCGGCCGCGTCGAGCAGGTCCTGATCCACGGTCACCGAGCCCACGTAGTGCAGGTCGGCCTGGGTCACCGTGGCCCGGTGGATCTTCGACTTGAGCATCGTGCGGAACATCGGGATGCCTTTCGCGGGGCGGGGACGACGGGTCAGGAACGCGGGGCGAGCCGGATCGCCACGTTGTCGATCAGGCGGGTGGCACCGACCCTGGCCGCGATCAACAGCCGGGCCGGCCCGGCGACCGGGCCGGGCTCCAGGTCGGCGTCGGTGAGCGCCACGTAGTCCACCTCGATCTCCGGCGGCCCGTCGCCGAGCGCCCGGTGCACGGCGGCCAGCACCTCGCCGCCGTGCGCGCCCCGGTCGGCGGCCGCCGCGCCGGCGCGCAGCGCGGCGGACAGGGTCAGCGCCGCCCGCCGCCCGTCGGCCGAGAGGTAGCGGTTGCGGCTGGACAGGGCCAGCCCGTCCGGCTCCCGCACGGTCGGCACGCCGACCACCTCGACGGGCACGTCGAAGTCCCGGGCCATCCGCCGCACCAGGGTCAGCTGCTGGTAGTCCTTCTCGCCGAAGAACGCCAGGTCGGGGCGGGTGAGATTGAACAGCTTCAGCACCACGGTGAGCACCCCGTGGAAGAAGCCGGGCCGGCTCAGGCCCTCCAGGTCGTCGGCGAGCCGCCCCGGGTCCACCCGCACCAGGGGCTCGCCGTCCGGGTACACCTCGCCCCGGCCCGGCGCGAAGACCACGTCCGCCCCGGCCCGGCGGCAGACCTCCAGGTCCGCCTCCAGGGTGCGCGGGTACCGGTCGAAGTCCTCGTTCGGGCCGAACTGGAGCGGGTTCACGAAGATCGTCACCAGCACGTGGTCGGCCCGCTCCCGGGCGGCGCGCAGCAGCGTCTCGTGCCCGGCGTGCAGCGCGCCCATGGTCATCACCACGCCGACGGTGCCGGCCAGGGCGGCGCGCGCCTTCGTCAGCTCCGCGCGGGTCCGCACCAGCTCCGTCATGCCTGCCTCACCTCTCGTCGGGTCCCGCCGAGCACGTCGAGCAGCGGCTCGGCGTCCACCGGGCGCAGCCGGCCCGCCGCGATGGCCCGGTCCGCCGTGCGCCGGGCCAGGGCCAGATACGCCGCGACCGACTCGGGCGCGGTCGCCGCCAGCCGTTCCAGGTGCCGGCGTACGGTGCCGGCGTCGCCCCGGGACACCGGGCCGGTCAGCGCGTCGTCACCGAGGCGCAGGGCGTTCTCCAGCGCCGCCCGCAGCAGCGGGGCGAGCACCTTCTCCGGCTGGCCCACCCCGGCGTCGCGCAGCCGGTCCGCCGCCTCGTTGACCAGGGTGACCAGGTGGTTGGCGCCGTGCGCCAGCGCCGCATGGTAGAGCGGCCGGTCGGCCTCGCCCACCCACTCGGGCACCCCGCCGAGGTCGGCGACCAGCCGGGCGGCCAGCGGACGCAGCTCGGCCGGCGCGGTCACCCCGTACGAGATGCCGGCGAGCCGGCCGAGGTCGTCGGGCGTACCGGTGAAGGTCATCGCCGGGTGCAGGGCCAACGGGCGGGCCCCGACGGCGGCGGCGGGGGCGAGGACGCCCAGCCCGTGCGCGCCCGAGGTGTGCGCGACCACCTGGCCGGGGCGCAGCGCCCCGGTGTCGGCGAGGCCGGCCACCACCGCGGCGAGCGCGTCGTCGGGCACGGCGACCAGCAGCAGGTCGGTCGCGGCGCGGGCCACGGAGGTGGCGGAGCGGTTGCGGGCGCCGGGCAGCAGCAGGGCGATGCGGGCCTTCGCCGCCCCGGAGACCCCGGAGGCGGCGACCACCCGGTGCCCGGCGGCGGCGAGCGCCGCGCCCAGCACGGCGCCGACCCGGCCGGCGCCGAGGACGCCGACGGTCAGCACGCGGGGAAAGGAGAGCGGGGCGCCGGCAGGGGCGCCGCCCGAGGGTGCGGCGGCCCGCGCGGGGGCGGCCGGACGCGGGCGCAGCGGTGCGCTCATGGCAACGATCCAGTCCTCGAAGGGGGTACCGGTCGATGGCAAGTATGCGCCGCGGTGAAGTGGCCGTAACAAGAAGGTGTGAAAACCTTCACCGCCCGCGCAGGAACCCGGCGTCGACGAACTTGAAGTCGGTGTCCGGGCGCGCCCCGCCGTCCTCGCCCGGGGTTTCCGGGGTGTTCCGGCCGTCGTGCACCACCAGCAGCCCGCCGGGGAAGCCCGGCAGCGGCGTGGCGGTCACCGCCGCGCCGTCGCACTCCTGCGCGCCGTCCACCGCGCCGTCGACCACCGCGAACCGGCCCGTCGGGCGGCCGGTGCGCCGGTCGTACGTGTGGAACGTGTCGTCGCCCTGGGCGGAGACGACCAGGGTGCCGGTCAGGCGGCCCGTCCGGTAGATCGTCAGCCCCTCCACGTCCTGCGCGATCCGGCCGCCGAACCCGGGATCGGCCGAGTGGTCGGTCACGCAGTCGTCCTCCGCCGGGTCGAACGCCGCCGGCACGCCGTACTCGCGGACCCGCTCGACGAGCGTCGGAGCACCGGCGAGCCGGCCACCCACGAGCCGGGCCCGCCACAGGCCCACCTTCTCCTGCGCCAGGTGCACCACGCCGCTGTCCGGGTCCACCACGGTCCCCTCCACCTGCGGGCCGTCGCCCGGGTCGGTGCACGGCGACCAGGCGGTGCCGTCGGGCAGGGTGAACGTCGACGGCAGCGTCAGCCGGTCCACCGGCCGGTAGGCGACCCGCCCGGCGCGCTCGACCAGCCGGAACACTCCCACCTCCGGGGTGCTGCGCCGGCTCACCACCGCGTACGCGCGGCCGGCGGGGTCGACGTACGCGCCCAGCCCGTACGCGGTGCGCTGCTCGTTGACCTCGGCCTGGTCCCGGCTGAACGCGAACGGCGCGTCCGGCGCGGTCACGTCGGTGAGCAGCCGGGTGGCCGGGTCGATCCGGTAGAACCGGAGCTGGTCACGCCCCCGGTCGGTGACCACCGCCAGGTCGACCCGCTGCCCGCCGAGCCGGAACCCGGCCACCAGGTCGACGTTGTTGAACCGGCCCGACTCGTCGTCGGGGCCCGGGGCGGGCGGGGTGGCGATCGTCTGCCGCTCGCGGGCGGCCAGGTCGTAGACCCGCAGGCCGCCATTCTTGGCGGTGGCGATCACGAGGCTGCCGGCCGGGTCGGTCGGGTGCACCCAGATCGCCGGGTCGTCGGCGTCGGCGTCCCCGCCGGCTTCGTCGTCGTACAGGCTCGGGGTCTCGGCCACCGCCCGCACCGCGCGCGGCGCGTCGCCCCGGGCGGCGGGGGCGGCGGCGGCACCGGAGGCGGCCAGCAGCAGCGGTACGGCCGCCAGCGCGGGGATCACGATTCGTCTCATGCCCGCAGACCGTAGGGTCGGCACGGTGACGGACCCTGAACGCGGGATGAACTCCGTGCCGCTGCGCTGGCGGGACGCGATGAGCCGCGCCCTGTACGGGCCGGACGGCTTCTTCGTCTCCGGGACGGGACCGGCTGGCCACTTCCGCACCAGTGTGCACGCCTCCCCGGCGTTCGCGTCGGCGGTGTTCCGGCTCGTGTCGCGCCTCGACGCCGCCCTCGGGTTCCCCGCGCCGTTCGACGTGGTGGACGTGGGCGCCGGCCGGGGCGAGCTGCTGCGCGCCGTGGCAGCCCTGGCCCGTGCGGAAGCAGCCGTCCCCTCCCCGGCCGCCCCCTCCCTGGCGGGCACCGCTTCTGCCAGCGCCTCCCCGGCCACCGCCCCGGAGCCGCCGCCGCTGGCCCACCGCCTGCGCCTCACGGCCGTGGAACTGGCCCCCCGCCCGGCCGGCCTGCCACCCGACATCACCTGGACGGCCGAGACCCCGGAGGCCGTCACCGGCCTGCTGATCGCCACCGAATGGCTGGACAACGTCCCCCTGGACGTCGCCGTCCCCGCCGAGGACGGCTGGCGCTACCTCCTGGTGGACCCGACGACCGGCGAGGAGACCCCAGGCTCCCCCCTGACACCGGAGGACACGACCTGGCTGACCACCTGGCACCCGAGCCCGGTGATCAAGAGCTTTGCGTCAGCCGACGGCCCGGATCCTGACGCAAACCTCTTGATCACCGGGCTCGGGGGGCCGGTGGGGAGGGTGGAGGTGGGGCGGGGGCGGGATGTGGCGTGGGCCGGGGTGGTGGGGCGCCTGCGGCGGGGGGTGGCTGTTGCCGTGGACTACGGGCATCTGCGGGGGGCGCGGCCGGTGGGCGGGACGCTTGCGGGATACCGGGGTGGACGGCAGGTGCCGCCGGTGCCGGACGGGTCGTGCGACGTGACGGCGCACGTCGCCATGGACTCCGTCGCCGCCGCCGGCGAGCGGGTCGCCCGGTGCGCGTACACGTTGGTGTCGCAGCGGGAGGCGCTGCTCGCGCTCGGGGCCGACGGCGGGCGACCGCCGCTGAGCCTGGCCGGCACCGACCCGGCCGGGTACGTGCGGGCGCTCGCCGCCGCGTCGGCGGTGGCCGAGCTGACCGACCCGGCGGGCCTCGGCGGGCACTGGTGGCTGCTCCAGCCGGTCGGCGTCACGCTCGATGCGCTCATGGCACGATGACGGGCATGACCACGGACACCGGTGACCTGCGCGAGCTGACCGTCGGCACCGGGGCCGGCGGGGAGCAGCTCGGCACCGACATGGTGCTCAACATCGGCCCGCAGCACCCCTCCACGCACGGCGTGCTGCGGCTCAAGCTGGTCCTCGACGGGGAGCGGGTGGTCGCCGCCGAGCCGATCGTCGGATACATGCACCGGGGCGCGGAGAAGCTGTTCGAGGTGCGCGACTACCGGCAGATCATCGTGCTCGCCAACCGGCACGACTGGCTGTCGGCGTTCTCCAACGAGCTGGGCGTGGTGCTCGCCGTCGAACGGCTGATGGGCCTGGAGGTGCCCGAGCGGGCCACCTGGCTGCGGATGGCCCTGGCCGAGCTGAACCGGGTGCTCAACCACCTGATGTTCCTCGGCTCGTACCCGCTGGAGATCGGCGCGATCACCCCGGTCTTCTACGCGTTCCGGGAGCGGGAGACGATCCAGGCGGTCATGGAGGAGGTCTCCGGCGGCCGGATCCACTACATGTTCAACCGCGTCGGCGGGCTCAAGGAGGAGGTGCCGGCGGGCTGGACCGGCCGGGCCCGCGCCGCCATCGGCGAGGTGCGCCGTCGGCTGCCGGACCTGGACAACCTGATCCGGCGCAACGAGATATTCCTGGCCCGCACCGTCGGGGTGGGCGTGCTGTCCGCCGCCGACGCCGCCGCGTTCGGCGCGTCCGGGCCGGTCGCCCGGGCCTCCGGGCTCGACCTGGACCTGCGCCGCGACGAGCCCTACCTGGCCTACGACCAGCTCGACGTGCCGGTGGTGACCAAGACCGCCGGGGACTGCCACGCCCGATTCGAGGTGCTGCTCGACCAGGTGTACGTCTCGCTCGACCTCGCCGAGCGGTGCCTGGAGCGGGTGGACCGGCTCACCGGGCCGGTGAACACCCGGCTGCCGAAGGTGGTGAAGGCGCCCGAGGGGCACACGTACGCGTGGACGGAGAACCCGCTCGGCATCAACGGCTACTACCTGGTGTCGCGGGGCGAGAAGACGCCGTGGCGGCTCAAGCTGCGCACCGCGTCGTACGCGAACGTGCAGGCGCTGGCCACCCTGCTGCCGGGCTGTCTGGTGCCGGACCTGATCGCGATCCTCGGCTCGATGTTCTTCGTGGTCGGGGACGTCGACAAGTAGCGGCCGCCCATTGCCTTCGTGATCGTCCCCGGTCCGTGCCGCCGGGTCAGCGCCAGTGGTCGGCCGGGCGGTCACCGCCGGCGCGGGGTGTGTCGCCGTGCGGCGGGTACCCGTACCGCTCGTCGGCGCGCTGGTGCCGGCTGATCCGGGCCGGCTCGGGCTCCGCCGCGCCCCACTGCTCCGCCGACGGGGCGTCGCGCGGCGCCGGCTCGGCCGGCCAGGCGTCGCGCTGCGCCGGTGGCCGCCACTGCGCCGGCACCGGCACGCCGCCCGCCGGCAGCGCCGGGGGAACCGGCTCGGACCACGTCCCGTGGTCCCAGTCCGTGCCGCGGCCCGGCCGGTCGGCAACAGACCCGGCACCGGCGGCGTCCCCGTCCCACCATCGGTCCCCCGGACTCCCCTCGGGGTGGGGATCGCCCTGCCGGACCGCGGCCCAGCGGTCCTCCACCCGGTACCCGGTGCCGGTGGCGTCCGCGTGCGCCGTGGCCCGGCGCTCACCGACCCGGACCTCCCGGCCCCGGTCGTCGTCGCGCACCTCCGCCCAGCGGTCGCCGGCCTCCGCCTCGGACCACTGGCCGGAGGCGGCAGGCCCGGGCGGGTACCCGGGGGCGCGGTCCACCTCGTACCGACCCGCCGCGCCCCGCGCGTCGTACTGGGCTGCCGCGCCCCACGGCTCCGGCTGGACCGCCGCGCCCCACGGCTCGTGCCGGGCGGCCTGGGCCGGCTCGTCGGGGAAGGCCTGCTGCCGCGCCCAGGCGCGGTCGTCGAACGGCTCCGGGTCAGCCGGTTCAGGGTGCCGATGGGCTTCGGTGCCCCGCACGCGGGCGGACGGGTCTGCGCGCCCGGCCCACCGCCGGTCTTCCGGCTCACCGGTCGCCGGCCGCTGGCCGCCCGCCCACGGCCGCTCCTGGGGAGCCGGGGACCAACGGTCGCCGTAGCCGCCGTAGCCGCCCGCCGCCGGGTCCGGCCCGTCGACGACGGTGTGCCGGGTGGTGACGTGCACGGTCTCGGTGTGCCGGACCATGCCGACCGGACGCGGGGCCGGGTCGGGGGCGGCCGGCTGAGGTGCCCGGGTGCCGGGCTCGGCCGGGCGGACCGACGCGCCGTAGACGCCCGGCTGGGCGGGGCGGTCGCCGCCGTGGACGCCCTGCCGGGGCGGGCCGTCCGCGCCGTGGACGCCGGGCCGGGCCGGGCCGTCCGCGCCGTGGACGCCCTGCCGGGGCGGGCCGTCCGCGCCGTGGCGTGGAGCCGGCTGGGGGCGGTGGCCAGAAGGCGCGTCGTCCGGGCGGGCGGGCGGAAGGAACCGGCCTGCCGGGGCCTCCTCGGCGTCGGCGGGCCGGCCGGCGTCGTACGTCTCGGCGACCGCGACCCGGGCCCGGCCCGCGCCCGCCGGCTGCGCCGCCGGCGGATCGGGGTCGGCGGCGATCCCGGCCGCCGCGGCGTCGATCCGGCGACGCAACGCGCCGACCTGCTCCTGGGCCCGCTGGGATGCGTCGAGCGCCTGGTTGCCGCGCTGGGCGGCGGCCACGATCTCGCCGCGCAGCTCCCGCCGCAACCGGTCGATCTCGTCCCGCAACTCCTCGGCCTCGCCGTACCCGCCGTCGCCGTCGGCGCGCAGCGCGATCGACAGGCCGATCAGCACCACGGCGAGGAGCGCCAGCACGGCGGCGAACCGGAGCGGGCCGTTACCGTCGGCGATCAGCAGGATCAGCGCCGCGACGGGGGCGAGCGCCACGCCGATCCAGAACAGCACGGACAGTAGTCGGGAATCACGACTGTCGGTGGCGGCAACCGGGGCGGGCATGGATGTGCAGCCTACCGAGAGTTCCGCCTGCTGGGAACGCCCTGACCAGCACCGGTCGCCGGCGGCTGGGTGCCGGCGACCGGTGGGCGGATCAGCTGGCCGCGAGCACCCCGTCGGAGGAGAAGACGAGGCCTACGCTGGCGCTTCCCGTCTTCAGGGCGTTCTTGGTCTGCGGGCCGCCCGCGTCCAGGGAGCTGAACGAGCCGGCCTTGAAGTCGTAGACCTCGACCAGGCCCGCCTGGCACTTCGGGCGCTGCGGGCACTCCGGCGGGCCGGCCAGCACGGTCGCGCTGCCGGAGCACTTGGCCGCCAGGTCGGACAGCGTGCTCACCCCGTACTTGTCGGCGAACGCCTTGGTGACGGCGAACGCGTTCTGGTCCTGGGCGGCGGACGGCGCGCCGAAGGCGATGCCGGCCTTCTCACCGGCAGTCTTGAGGACGGCGACGGTCTTCTCCAGCTCCGGCGAGGAGACCGGCTGGGCGTCCTTGCCGTTGGCCTTCGTGTTGAGGAACTCGGCCATCGTCGCCGCGTACTCCGGGACGACCTGGATCTTGCCCTTCTCCAGGGCCGGCTCGTACAGCTCCCGGCTGCCGATCTGCTGCACCTTGACCTGGTAGCCGGCGGCGGTGAGCGCGATGCGGTACAGCTCGGCGAGGGTCTGGCTCTCGGTGAAGTTGCCGGCGCCGACGACGATCGTGCCGCCCGGCCCCTTGGCGACGCCCTGGGTGACGTTGTTGGCGGTGGCGAACTCCTCGGCGGCGACCTTGCTGGTCTTGCGGTCGACGTCGACGGCCTTGTTGAGCGCGATCAGCTTCGGCGTGTCCAGCGCGGCAGAGACCTTGTCCAGCGCCGCGAGCAGCTCCGGGGTGGCCGCCTTGGCGTTGACGGCCGGGATGACGTTGTCGGTGTTCTGGAGCAACTTGTCGTCGGCGAGGACGACCAGCTGGTCACCGGCGACCGGGGCGCAACCGGCCCCCGACGCGCCCTGCTGGGGCGCCTCGGTGCCGGAGGAGCCGGCGTCCCCGCAGCCGGTGAGGAAACCGGCCGCCGCGAGGGCGCCGACCGCGCCGATGGCCAGCCGTGTACGTGCGCGCATCAAGCCCGCCTTCCGTGTCCCGGCGCGGCCACCGGGGCCGGCCGCGTGTCCGACGGGCGATATCCTGTCGTCGCCCGCGATCTTCCACCCAACATCCTGCCCACCGGGACCGACAACCCGAGGCGAGGTTCGTCACCGGATCGTCACCATCCGGCGTACGAGGGGGGAGCCGGCCGGTCAGCTCCCGGCGACGGCGTCGGCGGCCCGACGGTTGGCCCGCCGCCGGGCCGGACGCAGCGGGCGCGGGGTGACCAGCCGCTCGACCAGGGCCAGGACCAGCTCGACCAGCATCGCCAGCCCGGCCACCAGCAGCCCACCCGCGATGATCTGCCCGCCGCCGGCGGCGATGTCCAGGCCGAAGCCGGCCCGGATGATCTGGCCCAGCCCGCCGCCGTTGACGAACGAGGCCAGCGCGGCCGTCGCCACCACCTGCACCGCCGCGGTGCGGAAACCGGCGGCCAGGTACGGCACCGCCAGCGGCAGCTCCACCCGGCGCAGCACCTGCCCGCCCGACAGCCCCATCCCGCGCGCCGCGTCCCGGGCCTCCGGGTCGGTCTGCCGCACCCCCGTGTACGCGTTGGCCAGCAGCGGCGGCACCGCGAAGACGGCCAGCGCGACGACCACGGCGGGCCGGCCGAACCCGAGGAAGGTCAGCGGCAGGATGGTCAACAGGGCCAGGGTGGGGATCGCCAGGGTGACGTTGGACACCAGCACGACCAGCCCGCCGCCCCGGCCGGTGTGCCCGAGCCACAGCCCGACCGGCCAGGCCAGCAGGCAGCCGAGCAGCACGGCCGCCGCCGACATGCCGAGGTGCTCGCCGAGCCGGTCCAGGATGCCGCCCGGGTTGGTCCAGTTCAGCGGGTCGTTGAGCCAGAGCACCGCCTGACCGACCGGGTTGCTCACCGGGCCGCTCTTCCGCGAGCGCCCGGCAGGTGCCCGCCCGGCCCTTCGGCGTTCATCGGGCTCGCCCGCGCAGCCAGGGGGTGACCGCCCGGCCGAGCCCGGCCAGGATCAGGTCGAGCACCAGGGCGAGCAGGACGCAGAGCAGCGTGCCGGTCATGATCTCGGCCTGGTAGAAGTTGTTCTGGAAGCCGGCGAAGATGAGCTGGCCCAGCCCGCCCCGGCCGACCACCACCCCGACGGTCACCAGCGCCACGGTCGACACGGTGGCCAGCCGCAGGCCGGTGAGGATGCCGGGCAGCGCCAGCGGCAGCTCGATCCGCAGCAGCCGGCCCCACCGGCCGTACCCCATCCCCTCCGCCGCCTCGCGGACCTCGGGGGGCACCTGGCCCAGCCCGGCGACGGCGTTGCGGACGATGACCAGCAGCGCGTACAGCACGACCACGCTGAGCACCGTCACCGCCCCGATCCCCAGGTAGGGCGCGAGAAACGCGAACAGGGCCAGCGACGGGATCGTGTAGAGCACCCCGGTGAACGCGAGGATCGGGCCGGCGAGTGGGCGGAACCAGTGTGCCGCCACGGCGAGCGGCAGGGCCACCAGGGCGGCGATCAGCACGGCCCGGGCGGTCAGGGAGGCGTGGTCGCGCAGCGCGGCGAGGATCGTGTCAGAGTTGTCCCGCACGTACTGCCAGGAGAACCACGGGTTACCCGGGTCGGCCCGGTAGCTCAGGCGGAAGGACATGCGTGGACGTTACCCCGGAGACCCGGACCACCGCCGTACCCGAACCGGCCGCGACGCCCGGGCCGGCCGGGGCGCACGCGGCGGCCATCGCGCTGGAGGGCATCGGCAAGCGGTACCCGGACGGCACCGAGGCGGTCCGCGAGCTGAGCCTGCGGGTGCCGGCCGGCGAGCTGGTGGTGCTGATCGGGCCGTCCGGCTGCGGCAAGTCGACCGTGCTGCGCATGGTCAACCGGCTGATCGAGCCGACCGCCGGCCGGATCCTGCTCGGCGACGAGGACGTGACCCGCGTCGACCCGGTCGCGCTGCGCCGCCGGATCGGGTACGTCATCCAGAACGTGGGCCTGTTCCCCCACCAGACGGTCGTGGCCAACGTCGGCACCGTCCCCCGGCTGCTCGGCTGGCCCCGGGACAGGATCCGCCGCCGCAGCGAGGAGCTGCTGGAGCTGGTGGGGCTCGACCCGGGCCGGTTCGGCCGGCGGTATCCGCACGAGCTCTCCGGCGGGCAGCGGCAGCGGGTCGGGGTGGCCCGCGCGCTCGCCGCCGACCCGGTGGTGCTGCTGATGGACGAGCCGTTCTCGGCGGTCGACCCGATCGTGCGGACCCGGTTGCAGGAGGAGTTCCTCCGCCTCCAGGCCGAGGTGCGCAAGACCATCGTGCTGGTCACCCACGACCTGGACGAGGCGGTCCGGCTCGGCGGCCGGATCGCCGTGCTCTCCCAGGGCGGCCGGCTGGAGCAGTACGACACCCCGGCGGCCCTGCTCGCCGCGCCCGCCTCGGAGTTCGTCCGGGACTTCGTCGGCGCGGACCGGGGCATCCGGGCGCTGGCGGTCACCCCGGTCACCCGGGAGACGCTGGAGCCGGCCCCCGCCGACCCGGCCGGGCTGCCGCAGGTCGCGCTGGGTTCCTCGGCGTACGACGCGCTCGCCGTGATGCTGACCTCCGGCGCGGACCGGGTGGTGGTGACCGCCGACGGCCGGCCGGCCGGGGTGCTCACCCGGGAACGCGCGCTCGGCACCGGCCGGGACGCGGCCTGAGCCGGGAGGGGCGCGGCCTGAGCCGGCCGGGACGCGGCCTGAGCCGGGAGGGGCGCGGCCTGAGCCGGCCGGGACGCGGCCTGAGCCGGGCGGGGCAGCGGCGGGGCTTCGACCGAGCGGCGAGGCGGCAGGGCGGCGGCAGCGCCGGTCAGGCCCGGCCGCCGAGGCTCGCCGTGCCGATGATCCAGCCGGAAAGGAAGCCGTACCCGGCTCCGGTGCCGGCGGCCTGCAACGCGGCGAGCAGCGAAGGGGCGGGCCCGAGCAGCGTGCTCAGCAACGCGGCCAGGCCGGCGGCCAGGGCGTATGCGCCCCAGCCGGAAAAGAACTGGCTCACCGATCCCTGCACCCGGGCCACCTGGGACGCGGGCAGCACGTAGAGCAGGGCCGCAGCCAGGACCACCAGCAGGATGGCCCGCAGGTCGGTGGCGAGCACCCCCTGCCCCGCCTCGCCGGAGCCGAACCGCCACGCCGGCCACGCCAGCAGCCGCAGAAACCAGCCGCCGGCCGACTCGGGGTCGGTGTGGTCCTCCGCCCAGCCGACGTACAGCGGGCTGCCGCAGACCGCGACGAGCAGCAGCACCGCCAGGGTGCCGGTGCCGGCCGCGGTCCCGTACCGGCTGACGGGGCCCGAGCGGTTGATCACGCCCGAGCGGTTGATGGCAGCCATGACGCGACCGGTTCCCGACGCGCCCCGGCGGGCAAACCTGCGGATCACGATGACCGCGTTCCGGTCAGTGCTTCATCAGGTAGTCAATGAACTTGGCCCGCAGCAACGGCGCGGACTCCTCGTACCCGTGCCCGGTGAGCTCCCGCCACAGCGCCGCCGCCTCGTCGATGGTCGGGCCGACGGAGTTCGGCGCGCCGTCCAGCGCGGCGGCCTCGTCGGCGTTCGGCAGGTGGCGCAGCACCGACCAGAAGAACCCGACGTCGCGCCGCTCCCGGGCCGTGGCGAACGCCCGCTCCCGCAGCTCCTCCGTGGAGAGCGCGTCCAACTCGTCGAACGTGTGCCCGCCGGTGCCGGTGGAAGGTGTCTCGGTCATGCCGCCGAGCCTAACCGGCGAGATCACCGGCGGCGCGCCGCCGCCCCCGACTCGTCCAGGTCAGCGGTCGCCGGCGTCCCAACGCGGCGGGCGGGCGTCCCAGCGCGACGCGTCCCAGGGGTCGGTGGGGGTGTCGTCGGTGCGGGTGGGCAGGGCCGGGGGCCAGTCGCCCACCGGCGCCGGCCGGGGCACCGACCAACCGGAGCTGATCGTGCCGTCGCCCCGCAAGGCCGGCTCCGGGTCCGCACCCGCCGGCCGGGGCCGCCCGTACGTCTCGACCAGCCGGGTGATCACCAGGCCGACGCCGAGGGCCGACCCGCCGACCGCCCACCGGCTCACCGTCCAGTCCTCGGCGTCCAGCCAGGCACGCAGCACGGTGACCAGGCTGACGGCGAGCAGCGTGCCGAGGATCGCGCCGCGCCGGCCGTACGCGCTGGTGCCGCCGAGCAGCGTGGTGCCGACGGCGAGCGTCGTCCAGCCCAGCCCCTCGGTGGGGACGACGGGCCCGTCGCCGTTGCTGGCGAGCAGGATGCCGGCCAGGGTGGCGAGCACGGTGGAGAAGACGAAGGCGAACACGACGACCGTGGCAGCGGCCCCGCCCCGGCGGCGGGCCGGGTCGGCCACCGGGCGGAACCGGCCGATCAGCCGGCGCACCGGGCGGACGGCCCCGAACAGTCCGCCGAGGACCGCTACCGCCGCGAAGCCGGCGAAGAGGTAGAACGCGGTGTCCCGGGGGTCGTACCCGCCCTGCACCAGCACCGGCGCGGAGCGTCGCTCGATGTAGACCACCACGCCGGCCGCGCCCGCCAGGCTCGCCGCCCAGCCGGGCACGTGCAGCACCACCACGGCGAGCCCGACGGCCAGCCCGCCGACGGCGGCCACCGCCACGGCGTGCCCCAGCGCGACCTCGACCCCCCGGTCGCCCTGCTCGGCGACGTGCAGCGCGGCGGCGACCGCCACCGGGCCGACCGCCAGGTTCACGGCCGCGGTCCGCAGGCTCAGCCCGGCGGCCAGCACGAGCAGCCCCAGCGCCACCACGTCGACCAGCAGGGACCGCAGCCCGTCGTCGCGCAACGCGGTCGGCTCCGCCCGCCACAGCAGCCAGGTCAGCACGGCGAGGGCGGCGGCCAGCACCAGCTCCCAGGCGACGTGGACGGCGACCCGGTCCCGACCCGGCTCACCGTGGGCCGGGTCGTCGAAGACGTTCTCCAGCACCGACGCGGGCACGCCCGACGAGGGCTCCACGGGGGTGTGCCGGCCCGGATCCTCGTGCCCCATGACGCGCGTGTCCTCCCCAGGTCACGGCCGCAGGGTCCGACCCGGACGGACCGGGGCGGCCGTTGCTCTCCGGTCGCCAGGCACGGTACCTGCGCGCGGGTCCGGGCGTAACCCCCGTGGTCAGCGCTGGCCCGGGCCGCCCTCCCGCCGGTCCGCGTCGCGCTCGTCCTCGGGCCGCTGCGGCACCCGGCAGGACCGCTCCAGCCAGAGCGCGGCGGCCACCAGGGCGAGTGCCGCGAGCAGGCCGGCACCGGCGGCCGGGCGGTCCTCGGCGGCGGCCCGGGTGGGCTCGACGAAGAGCCACCCGCTCAGCCCGGCGCACCAGCCGGCGAAGATCGCCCCGGCCAGGGCGGACGCCTTGGCCAGCACCACGAACCGGGCCACCAGCAGCGGGTTGACCGGGTCGCGTCCCGGCCTGCGCTCGATCCGGCTGCGGGTGTTGACCGCCGCGTACGCCTCCAGCACCGCCAGCGCGGCCAGCGTCACCACCGGCAGCCAGGGCAGCCGGGGAAAGCCACCGTAGAGGGTGCTGATCAGAAGCCAGGCCACCGCCGCGGCAGCCAGGCCGGCGACGACCAGCGTGGAGATCCGGGTGGGGCCCATCCTGGAGCGGTCGGGGCCCGCCCCGCTCGGCGGTGGGGACTGCGCCTGGGTCATGCCGGCCGGCTCCACTGGCTCATGCCGACGACTCTAACGCCAGATCCGGTCGGGGAGTCAGTTCCAGGGCGTCACCGGCCACCGGCTCGGCGTTGAGCAGATCGGTCAGCCAACCGTGCCCGGGCAGCCGCCCGTACGGCTGGATGTCGATCCACGGCCGGAGCACGAACGCCCGCAGGTGGGCCCGGGGGTGCGGGAGGGTCAGCTCCGGGTCGTCGCTGAGCACCGGTTCGCCGGCATCGTCCCAGGCGGCGACGACGTCGACGTCGAGGGTGCGCGGGCCGAACCGGCGGGCCGGGTCGCGCTCGCGGCCGGCCCGTCGCTCGGCGGCCCGGGCCCGCGCCAGCCAGTCCCGCGGGGCCGCCGCCGGGTCCTCGGCCAGCACCACCGCGTTGAGGTACGCGGGCTGGTCCGCGTCACCCCACGGCGGGGTCTCGTAGACGCCGGAGACCAGCAGCACCGCCCCGCCGAGGGAGTCCACCGCCGAGCGCAGGTGGGCCAGCCGGTCGCCGAGGTTGCTGCCGAGGGAGAGCAGGGCGCGGGTCACGCGGAGCCTCCGGCGGGGGCGGCCGGCGGCGGGTGGTTCCGCGTCCTCGCCATGGTGACGGCGACGTCGGTGAAGGCGTGCGGCACGGGTGCCTCCGGCTTGTGCACGGTGACCGTCGCGCGCGTCACCCGGGAGTCGGCCAGGCAGATCGTGAGCAGCCGGTCGGCGAGCGTCTCGATCAGGTTCACCGGCTCCCCGGTCAGCACCGCGACCAGCCGGTCGGCCAGCTCCCCGTAGTGCACCGTGTCGGTCACCTCGTCGGAGCGGGCCGCGGGCGCGAGGTCGAGTTCGAGGACGGCGTCGACGACGAACTCCTGCCCCCGCTCCCGCTCGAAGTCGTAGACGCCGTGCCGGCCGTGCGCCCGCAGGCCGGTCAGCGTGATCCGGTCGGTCACCGGTCGCCCTCCGTCGGACTTCCGACTCTTTCCGCCTCCGTCTCGCTCCTTCCGGCCCCCCGCTCACGCTCCCGGGCTGGCCCGAGGCGCGGGCTACCGCCGGCCCGCCAGACGGCCAGAGCGTCGACGGTGCCGAGCACGTCGTGCACGCGTACCCCCCAGGCCCCGGCCGCGACTGCGAGCAGGCTGGTCGCGGCGGTGGCGGTCTCCCGGCCGGCGGTCGGCCGGGGGGTGCCGTCGGCGGCGGCGAGCAGCCGGCCCAGGTACGACTTGCGGCTGGCCCCGAAGAGCAGCGGGAGGCCGAGTTCCAGCAGCTCGGGCAGGCGGGCGGTGAGCTGCCAGTTGTGCTCGGCGGTCTTGGCGAAGCCGAGGCCGGGGTCGATGACGATGCGGTCGGCGGCCACTCCGGCGGCCAGTGCCGCGTCGACCCGCCCGGCCAGCTCGGCCCGCACGTCGGTCACCACGTCGGCATAGTGGGCAAGCGCGCCCATGCCCCGCGAGTGCCCGCGCCAGTGCATGAGCACCCAGGGGCAGCCGGCGTCGCGGACCACCCGGGCCATGTCCGGGTCGGCCAGGCCGCCGGAGACGTCGTTGACCACCGCCGCCCCGGCCGCGAGGGCGGTCTCGGCCACCCGGGCCCGGCTGGTGTCGATGCTGACCGCGACGCCGGCGGCGGCGAGTTCCCGGACCACCGGCAGGACCCGGGCGGCCTCGGTGGTGGCGTCCACCCGGTCCGCCCCCGGACGGGTGGACTCGCCGCCGACGTCCACCAGGTGCGCACCCTCGCCCTTCAGTCGCACCCCGTGTGCGACGGCGGCGTCGAGATCGGCGTATCGGCCGCCGTCGGAGAAGGAGTCGGGCGTGACGTTGAGGACGCCCATCACCACCGGGGTCCGCGTCCGTACCAGATCGGTCACGACTGCACGGTACCGGTCGCCGCGACGGCCTCCCGCAGCCCGGTGTCCCCCGCCGACGGCATCCCTGACATGGCAATTAGAACGGGTGTACGATCGGTCGTCCGAGCCGTTCCGGGGCGACTCTTCGCGGCTTGTCGCAAAGGGGGGCGGCCCGTACCCTTTGGAATTGCCCAGCAGCGAGACGGCGAAGCCTGGAGGGAGGGTCAAAGCGGGAAAAATCCCCCCAAAGCTCACTACTCCGCGTGGTGGGTGACGAACGCAGGGTCGCCGACACTGCGCAGAGTGAGCACCATCCCGCCAAGCTTGCCTACTGCACCGCCGCGGCTCCGCCGGCCGCGACATGGGGAGGTTCCAGTGATCGCCATCGAGCTCATGGAGGCGACGTCGTCCGGCGTCACCCACGCGCTCCACACCCTGGCGTCGACTCCACTCGCCGAGCCGGCACCCAAGGGCATCGACACCAACGGCGTCGTCACGTTCTTCGCCAGCAAGATCGCGCCGATCCTGCTGGCCGTGCTCGGCGTCATCTTCATCGGCCGGGCCAGCCGCGGCGAGATCTCCAAGGTCCTGACCAGCTCCGCCATCGCGATCGTCGGGCTGGCCTTCATCGCCGGAGCGGCCACACTCTTCTTCGTCGGTGACTACCTGATCGACCTGATCTTCGAATAGGCGCGGGCAGATGCGGCTGCGCACCGACGACGACATCTACCGGGCCCGCCTGGTCTACCTCGGGCCGCCCGGCTACACCCTGCCCGTCCACCTGCCGTACGCCCAGTACGGCGTGTTCATGCTGCTCGTACCCCTCTACATGTTCATCCACTGGCTGTTCACGCTGCAGGTCGAGCTCTTCCCCGCCTGGGAGATCGCGCTCGCCATCGTGAGCACCTCGTTCATCTTCCGGCACGTCGACCCCGACCGGCCCGCGCGCATGGTGATCCGCACCGCGCTGACCGACTGGCGACGCACCCGGGAGTCGGCCGCCGAGCAGCGCGACCCGCGCCTGGTGGCGAGCCGGATCAGGATCCGGGAGGAAGTGGCATGACCGGGCGTACGCCGATCGGGCCGAAGCAGCACGCGGATGAGGCGGTGGCATGAGTCGCTCTTCCACGCCGGGTTCCCCGGCAGGACGTCATGCCGCCCCGCACGGTAACCGTGCGCGCTCGCTCGACTACCCTCCGGACGAGGATCTGGACAAGGTCGCCCTCGACCCCGCGCTGGCCACCAGCCCCGGTCACGGCCGGGTCGGTGTCTTCCAGGCACCCCGGCCCGCGCCCGGGCGCGCCGCGCCGGCCGGCCCCGAGCCGATCCCGCCGATGGTCGCCGACAGCGCCGACATCGACTCGCCGTTCCTCGACCTCTTCGGCGGCGCCCACCCGGCGTCCCGGCCCGCGCCGCCCGCGCCGCCCCGGCCCACCGGCCGCGAGCACCCCCCGATCCCGCACCAGCAACCGGCCGTCGCGGCCCCGCCGGTCCGGGCCGAGATCCCGCCGGCACCCGCCGAACGGGCCTCCGCCGCGCCCGTGCCGCAGAGCCGGCCCCGGGTCCCCCAGCAGCCGGTGGACCGGCTGCCGGCGGCACGCCCGGCACCCGCGCCCGAACTGCCGCCGCCCCCGGTCGTGGTCGCGCCGCCCACCGACCCCGACGACGAGAACTACGGCTGGCGGGACGCCGAACCGCCCGTGCACCGGGAGGCCGAGCGTGCCCCACAGCGCGGCGCCGAGCCGCCGCCCCTGGGCCGGGAGCCGGATCGACCGGCACGCCCGGCGCCGGATCCGGCGCAGCCCCCGGTCGGCCGCGAGGTGACGGCGCCCCGGCAGCGGACGGTCGAACGGCGGGAGCGGTCCGGCAAGGCGGCCAAGCCCGCGAAGCCCGCCCGGCCGGCACGGCCGGTGAAGCCTCCGAAGTTCAAGTTCGGGGACCGCGACCCATCGGTCGAGCTGGCCATCACCGAGATCGCCGGCCACCTGACCTTCACCCCCAACACCGTCACGGCGTGGTACTGGCTGCCCGAGGTGCGCTGGGCGTTCCGGCCCGACGCCGAGCGGGAGGCCCTACTCGCCGCGATCTCGGAGCAGTACGCCGGCCTCGCCGGCTTCCGGCTGCACCTGCGCCGCACCACCCGCCCCTTCCCGGCCGACGAGTGGGCCCGCACCATCGACGCGCACACCACGTCCCCGCTGCCGGACGTGCCGGGCACCACCGGCTGGGGCGACCACCTGGTGGCCGCCCAGCGGCACCTGCTGTCGGTCAACCACGCCGAGGGACAGACGTACCTCGGGGTGACCTTTGCCCGGCGCTCCCTCGGCGACTCGCTCACCGAGCGGCTCCTGCGCACCTTCGGCCGCGGCGTCGCCGAGGGCGAGCGCCGCAAGCTCGGCCGCACCGTCGAGCAGTTCGACGAGGTGCTGGGCGCGTTCGGCATGCGCGGCCGGAGGGTGACGTCGCAGGAGCTGGAATGGCTGCTCTACCGGTCGGTGGCGCTCTGCATGGCCCCGCCCGGCACCCTCTCCCCGGTCACCAACGGCCGGTGGGAACGCGGCGACCTGCTCGCCCTCACCGAACAGGTGGAGCGGTACCGCACCCCGTACGGGTCGACGGTCAAGCTGGTCAACCGGATGACCGGCGAGGAGCGGCACGTGGCCGTGCTCGCCGTCGGCCGGATGGAGCCGCTGGAGATCCCCGAGCGACACGAGCCCTGGCTGCACTTCCACGAGCGGCTGCCCTGGCCGATGGAGATCTCCACCCGGGTCGACATCCTCGGCTCCGGCGATTCCTTCCGCAACCTCGAACACCGGCTGCGGATGATCCGCTCCCAGCAGCTCGACTACGCCGAGCACGGCATCGACGCCCCGCCCGAGCTGGAACGGCTGGCCAAGCGGGCGCTCGTGATCGGTGACGAGATGACCACCGGCCTGCCGGTGGACTCCGCCCGGGCCCACGGCTGGCACCGCATCGCCGTCGGCGGCCGGACCCGGGAGGAGTGCCTGGAACGGGCCCGCCGGCTGATCCAGCTCTACTCCCGGGAGCTGCGCGTCTCTCTGCAGCACCCGAAGAACCAGGACTGGCTGGCCCGCGAGTTCATCCCCGGCGAGCCGATCGCCAACACCGGCTACGTCCGGCGGATGCCGGTCAACCTGCTCGCCGCCGCGCTGCCGCAGGCCGCGTCCACCGTCGGCGACCGGCGGGGCGACCTGATCGGGCGGACCGCCGGCACCTGCCGCCGACCGGTCTTCCTCGACCTGCACTTCCCCATGGAGGTGCGGGAGCGCTCCGGGCTCGCGGTCTTCGTCGCCGAGCCTGGCGGCGGCAAGTCGACCCTGCTCGGCGCGCTGGGCTACCTGTCCGCCCGGCGCGGGGTGCAGGTGACCCTGCTCGACCCGTCCGGCCCGCTGGCCCGGCTGTGCAGCATGCCGGAGCTGCGGCCATACTCGCGGGTGCTCAACCTGACCGGATCCGAGCAGGGGACGCTGGCGCCGTACGCGCTCATCCCCACGCCGCTGCGCAGCGAGTTCAGCGCCGGTGCGGCCGGCGACCGGGAGTTCGAGATCGCCGTCTCCAACGCCCGGGCCGAACGGCGCATGCTCGTGCAGGACATCTGCATGATGCTCGTGCCGCCGCAGGTTGCCCGGGAGGCGTCCACCGCCACCCTGTTCCGGCACGCGGTCCGTCAGGTGCCGGCCGAGGAGACGTCCACCATGGACGACGTGGTCGCCTGCCTCGGCCAGCTCGACGACGACGCCGGCAGGGAACTGGCGAACCTGCTGCTGGACACGGCCGAGATGCCGCTGGCCATGCTCTTCTTCGGCCGCCCGCCGGAGGGGCTGCTCGGCGCCGACGCGGCGCTGACCGTGATCACCATGGCCGGCCTGCGACTGCCCGACCTCAAGATCGAACGCGAGTACTGGTCGGCCGAGGAGGCGCTCGCGCTGCCCATGCTGCACACCGCCCACCGGCTCGCGGTGCGGCGCTGCTACGGCGGGTCGATGTCCTCCCGAAAGCTGGTCGGCCTGGACGAGGCGCACTTCATGGAGGGCTGGCGCTCCGGCCGGTCGTTCCTCGTGCGCCTCGCCCGCGACTCCCGCAAGTGGAACCTCGCCGCGCTGGTCGCCTCGCAGAACCCACGCGACATCCTCGGCCTCGACGTGCAGAACCTCGTCTCCACCGTCTTCGTCGGCCGCATCGCCGAGGACACCGAGATCGCCTCCGAGGCGCTGCGGCTGCTCCGCGTCCCCGTCAACGACGGATACGAGGCGACACTGGCCTCGCTGTCCGCGGCGGACGCCACCTCCGCCGCCCGGCTCGGCTTCCGCGAGTTCGTCATGCGCGACGTCGACGGGCGGGTGCAGAAGGTCCGGGTGGACGTGTCGTACGTCGACGGGCTGCTGGACCACCTGGACACCACCCCCGCCGCGGTCGCCGCGGCAGCGGGCCAACTGCCGACCATCGCGGACCTGGAGGCGTGACATGGCGAGGGCCCGGGCTCGAATAGCGGCGTTCCTGCTCGCGGTCGGCGTACTCGCCGGCGCCACGGTCTCCTGGCCGGTCGTGGGCGGCGAAGCGGCGTACGCCGCCCTGCCGACCGCCCAGGTGCGGGCGGATCTGTGCAGCACCCAGGAGTGGCAGGCCGACTTCCGCACCTGCGTCGGCAAGCTGACCGCGGTCAGCAAGGACCAGGTGGAGTGCCGCAACGCCCCGGTCCCCGCAGCACCCGACTCAGGTCTCGCCGGCTGGTTCGCTGCCCGCCCCGACTCCGCCAAGCTGCCCGGTCCCAAGGGCCTCTACAGCGACTACGGTTACGCCGGATACAGCTTCCCGACCTACGACCTGCCCGGTGGTTGCGCCTCCGCGGTCATCCATCCGGACTACAAGTTCACCACCACGGTGGCGAACGGCGAGTTCATGATCGCCACCGCCATCATCGGCGGCTCGAACGCCCTGCGGGAGCGGGCCTGGGATCCCGGGTCGATGTGGGCCTGGGCCGATCCGCTGGTCGAGCAGGCCACCAAGGCCGTCTACCAGAAGGTGTTCAGCGTCTTCGGCATCATCACGCTCGGCGTGGTGGGCCTCTACCTGCTCTGGCGGTCCCGTCAGTCGGACATGAGCAACGCCATGACCACCGCCGGGTGGGCTCTGCTGGTGATGGTGGCGGTGACCGCCCTCGCCGCGTGGCCCGTGAAGTCCGCGAACATCGCCGACGGCACGCTCGTCACCACCCTCGGCGTGGTGCACGACGCCGTCGGACCGGCGACACGGGACACCCCACCCGAACAGTGCGATGACCCCAATCCCGCTGCGTGTAAGGACAATCGCCCTCCCGCCGTGCGGGCCAGCGACACCGCGACCGAGTCCATGCTCTACCGCAACTGGCTGCGCGGTGTGCTCGGGTCAGCCGACAGCGAGACCGCCAAGAAGTACGGACCGGCGCTCTATGACGCCAAGTCGCTGTCCTGGGAGGAGACGGAGAAGATCCGGGCCAATCCGGCGACCCGGGACACGACCATCGACGCCAAGCAGCAGCAGTGGGCCCGGGTAGCCGAACAGATCAAGAACGAGGATCGGGAGGCCTACGAGTACCTTCAGGGCCTTCGGGACATGGACCGCGTCGGCTCCGGCTTCATCGCCGTGCTCGCCGCACTGCTCTTCGCGATGTTCGACCTCACCGCGTCGCTGCTGGTCCTGCTGGGCTTCCTCATCTTCCGCTGGGCGGTGATCGCGGCACCGATCCTGGGCACGGTGGGGCTGATGCGCCCGGCGAGCGCCGGGCTCCGCAGGCTGGCCAATGCCGTCGTCGCCGCCGTGTTCAACATCGCCATCTTCGGCACCGGGGCCGCCATCTACCTCTTCGCCGTGGATCTGATCATGAGTACGGCAACCCTGCCGGGCTGGCTCCAGGTGGTGCTCGTCTGGCTCTGCGGGGTGGTCGGCTGGCTGCTGCTGCGGCCGTACCGGCGGATCACCCAACTCGGCGGCAAGGACAGCAGCGAGGCCGTCAGCTCGGCCGGATCGTGGCACCGACGGTTCTTCCGGGACATGCGCACCGCTGCCCGGCTCGACGTGGCCGAGCCTGGTGGCACGAATAAGCCGACCCTGGCCCGAAAGCGCGGGTCGACGGTCGAGCGGACGACGCTCAGGCCTGAGGCCCGGCACGAGGACCCGAGCCACTCCACCGCCGGCACCGCGAACGCCACCGAGCGGCAGCGCCCCGACAGACGGGAACGCCCCGACGAGGCCACCGTGCCGGAACAGCGCGGCCCGGCGCGGCCCGCCGCGCCCCGGCCGCGACGCCGTCAGCCGTCGACCTGGACCGAACCGGACGTGCCGACGGAGAATCCGTCCTTCGTCATCTACCGGCCAGGAACCACCGAGCCGGCTACACCCCGGCCTTCCGCACCGCGGATCCGCACCGAAGCGCGGTGAGGGTGATGCGACGTGCGGTGGAGTTCCTCTTCACTCGGGTGCTGCGGTCCCGGTTGGGCGTCGCGCTGGCGATCGGGGTTCTGGTCTTCGGCGTGATCGGTGCCGCCCGGTTGGTGTCCGGCTCGGGAGACCCGGCGGCGGGGCTGAGCAACCGACCCAGCCAGCCGATCACCACCGTCGACCCGACCGCCGGTGACGACGGCGTACTCGGAGGCACCGCACCCCCGACGCCGGTGACCCGCCCGGGCGCACGGACCCCCGAACAGATCGCGGACCGGTTCATCGCCGCTTGGCTCGGTGGTCGTGGGAAGAGCGCGGACGAGTGGCACGCGGCCCTGCGCCCGCTCTCCACCCCGGAGCTCACCGAGAAGCTCTCGGGTGCCGATCCGGCAGGTGTTCCGGCGGAACGAACGACCGGCGAAGCGAGCCTCCGCCCCCGGACGGAACGTTTCGTCGAGGTGTTGGTGCCGCTCGACACCGGGCGGTTACGCCTGGAACTGGTGGCCCCCGACGGGCAGTGGCTGGTCGACGCCGTGGACTGGGAGCGGACATGAGCGAGCACATGGGAGACGGCAACAGCCCGCAGCGCAGGCTGCGGCTCGGCGCGTTGGCGGTCTCGCTGACCGCCACGCTCGCGCTGCTCTGTTGCACCGGAGGGACGGCGGCGTTCTTCCTCACCGAGCTGAGCGGCGGCAGTGACGCGCTCTCCCCGGAGGCACAGTCCGCCTGCGGCCCGTCGCACCAGGTCAAGGTCTCCGGCAAGATGCCCCGCTTCGCCCAGTACGGCGAGAGCCAGATCCGCAACGCCGCCGTCATCATCAAGGTCGGCTCGGACATGAAGGTGCCGCCTCGCGGTTGGGTCATCGCCGTCGCGACCGCCATGCAGGAGTCCGGGCTACGGAACCTCCCCCACCTGGGCAGCCGCAACGACCACGACTCGGTGGGCCTGTTCCAGCAGCGCCCCAGCCAGGGCTGGGGCTCCCCAAAGCAGCTGCAGGATCCGTCCTACTCGTCCCGCAAGTTCTACGAGAAGCTGGTGAAGGTCCCGGACTGGGAGCAGCTCTCGCTGACCAGGGCCGCCCAACGGGTGCAGGTGAGCGCCTTCCCCGACGCCTACGCGAAGCACGAGGAACTGGCCAGCAAGATCGTTGATGCGCTCGCCGGCGGGGCGGCCCGCACGGTGCGGGTGGCCCAGCGCAGCATCTGCAACGCCGCCACCCGCGGCCAGATCGCCGCCTCGGGGTGGACGGCGCCGATTCCCGGGGGCGTCGGCTCCGGATTCCGTACGGCCAGTCGTCCCAGCCACAACGGAGTGGACATCGCCGCGCCGAAGCGCACCCTGATCCGCGTGGCGGCGACCGGCCGCGTGCTGGTCGCCCGCTGCGACCCGGCCAACAACGGCCGGCTGAGCTGCGATGTCGACGGCTATCCGGGCAAGGGCGGGTGTGGCTGGTTCGTCGATGTGCTGCACGCCGGCGGCTACGTCACCCGCTACTGCCACATGATCGTCAAGCCTCGGGTGGTCCCCGGCCAACTGGTCAAGGCCGGTGAGGTGATCGGCGAGGTCGGAAGCAGCGGAAACTCGTCCGGCCCACACCTGCACTTCGAGGTTCACCTCGACGGAGACCGGTCCAGTCGCAGCGCCGTCAACCCGGTGCCGTTCATGCGGGACCGGGGCGCACCACTGAACGGCAAGGCATAGGGCCTCGGTACGCATGACCGGGCCGCTTCCCGACCCCTTCGCCGACCAGCCTGACTGGGCGCCCCAGCCGCCCAGGCCGATCGAGATCGTGCCCGCGACCGGACGGGTCGAACTGCGGGGACAGCGGGTGCTGGTCGGGCTGCCCGGTCTCGGCTGGCGCGGCGATCTGCGCGCCGACGAACGGGTGGTGCAGAACAGCCGCACCTACGTGCCGGTCATTCCCGAGCAGGAGTGGTACCGCGCGGAGTCCGAACAGGTCGAGGTCTTCGCCCCGCTGGTGCCGGTCGAGCGGGTGTGGGTGGAAACCCTGGGTAACCGGCGGAGCGTCCCGACGGCCGGGACCTCCAGCGTCAGCCTGGTCTCCCTGGACGCACCGGTCCACCGCGCGCCGACTCCCGTCTTCGAGACCGACGCTGTCACAGGACGGCGGGTCGTGCACGTGGCTGATTCGAGTGAGCAACGGGACCTTCGCGCGGTGACCGAGACATACTCGGGAACCGAAGGCGACATCTGCGTCCGGGTCACACCGGAACTGGAGTGGTACCGCTGGGCCTGGCGAGGTCAGCCGCCCACCACCCTGGAGGTTCCGGTCCACCTCCTCTGGATCGAATGAGCCCTAACTAGTCTTCCGACCATCGCAGATGCGCCAGCCATCCGCATCGTCGTTGACCTGAAAAACCCAAGCTTCCCGACGGCTGCTGCGAGGTTGGCCGTTAGCTGAGCTTGAGATCGTCAGCGTCGTCTCGACTGATTCCCCCTCGGCCGTTTTCGTACGGGTCAGCGCTCCCCAACTGATCCGAACATCGACACCAAAGCGTGCTTCGCGTTGTTCGATCTCACTGCGGAGGCCGTTGACCGTCTCAAGTGTGCTCGTCGAGCAGGTGAACTGGTCGGCTTTGATGTCGTTGCGGTCGACGAGGAAGGCACGTAGATAGTTGTCGACCACCACGTCCGGGGCGCTGCGATCCGGTCTGGTGGCGCGGTCGTACAGCACGAAGGCGGTGATGCCGCCGCCGACGAGAAGCAGCCCGAGCACCCCGGCCACCACCGTGATGACGGTCCGCACTCGTCCCGGCCGGCGCACCGGCGTTGGTGTCCCCGATGGGGGCACCAGCTGTTCCGGCGGGGTCCGCTGCGCCGGTACGCGGGAGACCTGGGAACCGGCGGGGGGCTGCACTGATTCCACCCCTTGAGGCTATCGGCTGAACGCCTCGCGCCCAATGCCCAGGATGCAGCGGATCGTGACAGGACGACCCCCAGCGGTGAGAATCCGTCCGGTCACGGACATCTCCGGCGCACCCGCCGTGGCGCATCCCTGAGGACGGGCGGGACCTGGGATACCGTCACTGCTCGGGGAGGGGTTGCCAGCCTCGGGACGAGGGGGTGGACGCGGTGTTCGGTCCGAGGACACGCACCAACCGCGCCTCTGCCCTGCACCGTAGGGCGGAGGCGACGGCCGCCGCTGCGGCCGCCATCCTCGACGAGATCCGGCCCGCGCCGGCCGACCAGCGCCGGCAGTACGAGCTGGCGGACCGGCTGCGTTCTGCGGCGGCCCTGTTGGCGCCGGGCTGGGCGGGGGCACCGCTGGAGGCCCTGACCGTGGCGGCGCCGTCGGGCGAGGGCCCGCCGCCGTTCGTCCGGGTCGGCGTGGCAGCGCCGCTGGACGACGCACGTTTCCCTGCCCTCGTGCCGCTGCTCGGCACCGGGCACCTGACGGTCGACAGCGAAGCCCGGGATCCACGGGTGGCGGGGCTGCTCCGGACCGTGCTGCTGCGCCTGCTGGCCGCGACGCCCGCCGGTTGCCTGCTGGTCCGCGCCATCGACGGGACCGCCGGTGGAAACGTCAGCACCAGGCGGGCTGCGCCACCGGACGACACGTTCGCCCCGTTCTCCGCGCTCGCGGACGCCGGCCTGCTGCCTCCGCCGGCCACGGACGTCGCCGGGCTGCGGGCCGTGCTCACCGAGGCGGAGCAGTGGGTGTCGCCGGGCAGTGGCCGGCCGCGCCGGCACGACCGTACGCTGTTGCTGGTCGTTGCCGCATGGCCGGAGGCGACCGGGCCGACCGATCTGGATCGGATCGAGGCGCTGGCCGAGCGGGGTCGGGCTGCTGGCCTGCACCTGATCGTGGCCGGCTGGCCACCGGCCGGCCCGTACTCGACCCGTGCTCCCCTGCCGCAGGCCACCCCGCTGGCGATGCGCAACGCGTACTCGCTGCTGGGCGACCCGCCGGGCAGTTCCCTGGCGGGGCCGGGGGCGGAGCCACCCGGTGGGTTGAACTCGCCCGTCTTCGTCGACGACGATCCGCCGTCGGGCCTGGTCGACGCCATCTGCCGACGGCTGGCCGAAGAGATCGAGGCCGGTTCCCGGCTCAGCCTGGCCGACCTGTTGCCCGACCCGACCGAGCCACTGTGGGCGGTGGGCTCCGCGGAGGGCGTCTCCACCACGGTCGGGGACGCGGGCGGTCGGGCCGTGACCGTGGGGTTCACCGAGCTGACCCCGCACTGGCTGGTCAGCGGCCGGTCGGGGGTGGATCGCGCCGCCTTCCTCAGCAACGTGTTGCTCGGCCTCTCCGCCCGCTACGGCCCGGACGAGCTGGTGCTGCACCTGGCCGACCTGGGCGACGGCGAGTCGTTCGCGGAGTTCCTGCAGACCGAACGGGACCGGTCCTGGGTGCCTCAGGTGCGTTCGGCGGGGATGGCCGCCGACCGGGAGTACGTGCTGGGCCTCCTCGGGGAGCTGATGGCGGAGGCCCGCCGCCGGGAGGAGGCCGGCCAGCGCGCCGGCGGGCAGCGGTTCGCCGGCTTGCGGGAGCACCAGGCCCTGCCCCGGGTGGTCTGCGTGATCGACAACCTTCCGCTCCTGTTGGCCGAGCGGGACCGGCTGGCCGCCGACGCGGTCGCCCGGCTGGATGCCCTGGCCCGCTCCGGTCGGGCGTACGGGGTGCATCTGGTCCTGGCCGGGGAGGGCGACCTCGGGATCGCCGGCGGGCCGACGACCCGCGACTCGATGCTCGGGCAGTTTCCGGTGCGGGTGGCGCTGGCCGGCGGCGGTCCGGTGCTGGAGCCGAGCAACGATGCCGCGGCCGGGCTGCCGGTGGGCAGCGCGGTGGTGAACACCGCCGGCGGCCTCGGTGGTCCCCGGGGCGCCACCCGGGGGCACGAGCGGATGGTGCGCTTCCCCGACCCGCACGAGGCCCCGGAGACGATCGGGGAGCTGCGGCGCCGGCTCTGGACGGCCCGTCCGGAGCGGTCGGCTCCGCCGGTTGTCTTCGCCGGTTGGGCGCGCCCGCTGTTGCGTGACGATCCGCACTACCGGGCGGCCTTCGCCGGGCGGGCGCGGGGACCGGTGGCCCTGCTGGGCCGGGCGGTGGACCTGTCCCGGTCGACCGTCATGGTGCCGCTCGGCGCGGGTGCCGGCCGTAACCTGGCCGTCCTCGGCCCGGGGGCGGAGGCGGTCGCCCTGTTGGCCACTGCGGCGCGGAGCGTCGCGGCGCACCATCCACCGGGTACGGGACGGTTCGTGGTGGCGTCTCTCGCCGCCGAGGCGGCACAGGTGGCCGACGCCCTCGCGGCGGACCTCGCCGGCCAGCACCGGGTGGAGCGCGTCGACCTGCCGGGCCTACTCGCCGCCGTCGACGCCGACGAACCCGGCTACCTGGTGGTCTTCGGGTTGGACGGGCCCGCCCCGCACGAGCGGCTGACGGACCGGCGCGTCTCCCCCGAGCGGCCGACGGACCGGCGCGCCCCCCACGAGCTGCCGGCGGACCGGCTGCGGGCCCTGCTGCGGGACGGCCCGCCGGCCGGCCGGCACCTGCTCGGCTGGTGGCGCACGGTGCCACCGTTCACGGCGGTCGCCCGGGCGGAGGACGACCTCGACAAGCTGGCCGCCGTGGTCGCGGTGGACGTGCCGGGAGCCCAGCTCGCGACGCTGTTCGGGCATCCGGTGCAGTGGCGCCCCCGGCCGGGTCGGGCGATGCTCTGGGACGGCCCGGACGAGCGGGGCGTCCTGCTGGTGCCTTTCGCCGGGCCGGGCACCGACCCGGGCGACGATGTTCCGCCGCCGACCGGCGCCGCCACAGGAACCGGCACCGTGGCAGAAGCCGGCGCAGGAACAGAAGCCGGCGCAGGAACCGGAACCGAAGCCGCGACCGGGACCGGTGTCGCAGCGGGGACCGACGGGGAGGGCGGATGAGCCGGGAGTCGACCAGCATCGCCGCCACGCCGCCGACTACGGGGCCGGTCCGGCAGCGGGTCGGCGTCGACCCGGCGCCCGCCGCCGACGGCGCCACGTGGACGGAGTACGTCGCCGCGGCCCGCCAGCTCGACGGGGTACGCCGGGGCGCGGCGACCGCCGCGACGGAGCAGGCTCGGGCGGTCCAGGCCGCCCGCGAGGAGCTGACCGGGGTACGCCAGCGGTTGGCGCCGCAGCGGTCCCGGCTGCGCGAGTTGGGCGTACCCCCGATCGTGCTGGCACCGTCGCCGCCGGAGCTGAACGAGGCGGCCCGGGAGATGGCCGGCGGGCCATCGGCGGTGCTGACGGCGCTGCGTGCGGCGCGGGACTGGGCGGACGGGGCGGACGGCCTGTTGGCCGCGCGCGCCCGGATCGGTCCGGCGCCCTGGCCGCCGCGGCTGCGCAACCTGCTGGTCTACGGGCCGCTCGCGTTGGTCGTTCCGCTGCTCCAGGTGCTGCTGTACGTGACGACCGGCGCCGGCCCGGCGAGCTTGGTGGCGCTGGTGTGCGGGCTCCCGATGCCCGCGGCCGCCTTCGTCGCCGGCTGGTTCGGCGTGGGCCGCCTCTTCGGCGGGCCATCGGGGCCGGCGACGGAACGGAACGCCGACCCGCACACCGCGCACAACGCCGATCGGCACTCCGCGCAGGACACCGGCGGGCCCACCGCGCAGGACACCGCAGGGCCGCCGCCGTTGCCGTCCGGCGAGCGGAGCGCCGAGCGACCCGCCGGCGGTGCCGCCCGTGGGGCGACGGCGCACGGCACGGCCTCGAATCAGGCCGGGGGCGACCCGGTCGTGGTGGCCGGCGGCGGTGCCGCGCCGGTGGTTCCGGTCGGACGTGACGGCGCACCGGGGGCGTCGGCCGGCAGCCGTCTGGACCGGACGCCCCGCTGGGGTGCCCTGGTCTGTCTCGTCCCGGCTGTGCTGACCACCGCCGGGATCGTGCTGGCGATGCTGGCCGGTTGAGCCTCCCCCGGCCGCGGCCGGGCCGGGCGGCTGCGGGCCGGGGCGGGAACGACGACGCCGGGGCGACCGCGTGGTCGCTCCGGCGTCGCCTCGGGGATGGTCCCGCCGGTCAGCGGGGGATGATCAGGGCCATCGCCTCGGCGCGGGACTTGGCGTCGTGCTGGAGCGTGCCGCGTACCGCCGAGGTGATGGTCTTCGCCCCGGACTTCTGGATGCCGCGCATGGCCATGCACATGTGTTCGCATTCGAGCACGACCACCACACCGCGTGGGGCGAGCCTGCCCATCAGCAGGTCGGCGATCTGCGAGGTGAGCCGCTCCTGCACCTGGGGGCGGCGGGCGAAGACCTCGACGAGCCGGGCCAGCTTGGACAGGCCGGTGATCCGGCCGTCCGGCCCGGGGATGTAGCCGATGTGCGCGCTGCCCCGGAACGGAAGCAGGTGGTGCTCGCAGAGGCTCATCACGTCGATGTCCCGGACGAGCACCAACTCCTCGTGGTTGGCCTCGAAGGTGGTGCTGAGCACCTGCGCCGGGTCTACCCGCAGGCCGGCGAAGAGCTCGGCGTACGCGCGGGCGACCCGGGCCGGGGTCCTCACGAGACCGTCACGGTCGGGGTCCTCCCCGACCGCGATGAGGATCTCGCGTACGGCTTTCTCGATGCGGGCCAGGTCGACGGAATCCTCGACCGGGCGACCGGTCAACTTGCCGTTTACCAGCCGCGCGGCGAGGTAGTCCAGCCCGTCGGTGTCGGGCTCGGTCGACGAGGCACTCGGGATCGGCGCCTCGTGACCGGCCGCCGCGTCGGTGCTCAGTGCGTACCGTCCGAGTTGTTGGAGCCCGGCAGGCCGCCGCCGACGGACGCGCCGTCGGCCTGAGCCTGCGCCTTGAGCGCCTCCTTCTCGGTCGGCGTGAGGACGGGGGGCTCGGTGGAGGGCTGGCGCTTGCCGAAGCCGTTGTACGGGGCCATCGGCGGGCGCTTCACCACCCGGGAGCAGATCCGGGCCATGTCGGCGGTGGAGAGGGTCTCCTTCTCGATCAGCTCCAGGACGATGTTGTCCAGGACGTCCCGGTATTCCACCAGGATCTCCCAGGCCTCGTCGTGGGCCAGTTCGATCAGCGCCCGCATCTCGTTGTCGATCTCGGCGGCCACCGCGTCGGAGTAGTCCCGCTCGTGGCCCATGTTGCGGCCGAGGAACGGCTCGTCGCCGCTGGTGCCGTACTTGATCGCACCGAGCTTGGAACTCATGCCGTACTGGGTGATCATCGCGCGGGCCAGCCCGGTGGCCTTCTCGATGTCGTTGCCGGCGCCGGTGGTCGGCTCGTGGAAGACCAGTTCCTCGGCGGCCCGGCCGCCCAGCGCGTACGCCAGGGTGTCGACCATCTCGGCGCGGGTCTGGGTGTACTTGTCTTCGGTCGGCAGGACCAGGGTGTGGCCCAGCGAACGGCCGCGCGACAGGATCGTCACCTTGTGCACCGGGGCGGCGTGCGGCAGCGCCCAGGCGACCAGCGCGTGCCCACCCTCGTGGTACGCGGTGATCTTCTTCTCCTGGTCGCTCATGACCCGGGTGCGACGCTGCGGGCCGGCGATCACCCGGTCGATCGACTCCTCCAGGGAGTCGTTGGTGATCGCCCGCTGGTCCTTGCGGGCGGTGAGCAGCGCGGCCTCGTTGATCACGTTGGCCAGGTCGGCGCCGCTGAAGCCCGGGGTGCGCCGGGCCACCGAGTCGAGGTCGACGTCGGGGGCGAACGGCTTGCCCTTGGCGTGCACCCGCAGGATGGCCTTGCGGCCCTCCATGTCGGGGGCGTCCACCGGGATCTGCCGGTCGAACCGGCCGGGGCGCAGCAACGCCGGGTCGAGGATGTCCGGCCGGTTGGTGGCGGCGATCAGGATGACCCCGCCCTTGGTGTCGAAGCCGTCCATCTCGACGAGGAGCTGGTTGAGGGTCTGCTCGCGTTCGTCGTGGCCGCCGCCCATGCCGGCGCCGCGGTGGCGGCCGACGGCGTCGATCTCGTCGACGAAGACGATCGCAGGGGCGTTCGACTTGGCCTGCTCGAACAGGTCGCGGACGCGGCTCGCGCCGACACCCACGAACATCTCGACGAAGTCGGATCCGGAGATCGAGTAGAACGGCACCCCCGCCTCGCCGGCGACGGCGCGGGCGAGCAGCGTCTTACCGGTGCCGGGCGGGCCGAAGAGCAGCACGCCCTTCGGGATCTTGGCGCCCAGGGCCTGGTATTTCGCCGGGTTCTGCAGGAAGTCCTTGATCTCGTGCAGCTCCTCGACGGCCTCCTCGGCGCCCGCGACGTCCGCGAAGGTCGTCTTCGGGGTGTCCTTGGTGATCATCTTCGCCTTGGACTTGCCGAAGTTGAGCACCCGGGAGCCGCCGCCCTGCATCTGCGACATGAAGAACAGCAGCAGGAGCACGAGCAGCGCGATGGGGAGCAGGTTGACCAGCAGGCTCACCCAGACGCTGTCGGACGACACCTTCGTGTCGGCCGGGCCGGTGATCCGGTTCGCCGCCTTGGCCGCGAGGACGTCGTTCCAGACCTCGTCGCCGACCTCGTACGGGAACTGGGCCTCGATCCGGTCGGTCGTGGTGTCGCCGAACTTGGTCCTGCTCTCCAGGTCAAGTTGGAGCGTCTGCTCCTTGTCCTGGAAGACCGCTTTTTTGATCTTGGCGGTGTGCAGCTGGTCGAGCGCAACGGAAGTGTCCACGCGGTGGTAGCTGGGACCAGCGGTGAACAGCTGACTGAGCACAACGGCGCCGAGGATGACCAGGATGATCCAGACCACCGGTCGGCGGAAGAAACGCGTACGTTCCATACTGTTGTCGAGCGCCGAGACGCCCGCATCCTCCTGATCGACGTCCTGACCGTCTGAATGGCTGTCGCCGCCGCGGCGGCGGCCGGAGCCGCCGTGCGGGCCGGCCTCGACCCCGGGACGCGTCACTGCCGCGTCACGGTCACTCGACGGTACACCGTGTGCGCGACATGTGGCCTTGCGAGGCCAGCAGTTACGCGTAAGGCGAACCGGGTTTCAGCCGGCGTGGCGTGATTTCCCCGCCCGGCCACCCGACCGCCCGGTCACGCGGGTCGAGGGGTCGGACGTGGAGGGTGCGTCCACGCCACCGGCCTCTACCGTAGTCCGATCGGCTGAGAGCGCGCTGAACGTCCGCTTGACGGGCCCCGCGCCCGTTGCCCGCCGGTCAGGCGCGGGCGTAGACCTCGGGCTTGAGCACGCCGACGTAGGGCAGCTCGCGGTAGCGCTCGCCGAAGTCGAGGCCGTAGCCGACGACGAACTCGGTCGGGATGTCGAACCCGACGTACTTCACCGGCACCGGGACCTTGATCGCCTCCGGCTTGCGGAACAGGGCGACGACCTCGACGCTGGCCGCCGACCGCGACTCCAGGTAGCGCAGCAGCCAGGACAGGGTGAGGCCGGAGTCGACGATGTCCTCCACGACCACCACGTGCCGGCCGGCGATGTCCCGGTCCAGGTCCTTGAGGATGCGCACCACCCCGGAGGAGGTGGTGCCCTGGCCGTACGAGGAGATCGCCATGAAGTCCAGCTCGATCGGGGGGCCACACCGGCCGAGCGCCCGGGCGAAGTCGGCCATGAACATGACCGCGCCCTTGAGCACGCAGACGAGCAGCAGCCCGTCGATGTCGGCGTGGTCCGCCGACACCTGCTTGGCCAGCTCTGCGGTCTTCTCGCGGATCTGCGCCTCGGAGATGATCACGTGGTCGATGTCGGCGTCGTACCAGGAGCCGTCAGCCATGACTCCTAGCCTGCCGTACGCCGGATGCCCCCCGTCGGCGGGGCCGCCCCTTTCGACGCGGTCCCGCCTGGCATTTCTCGCGCATACCGGTAGCAATCAGGTCAACAGGTGCGGAACTCCACCGGCGGCCGCCGTCGGTGGGCTTCCAGTCCGCCGAGTCCCGGGTGTCGGCGGTGAGGCCGGCCGCCGAAGCAGCGGCCAGGGAGAGCAGGAAGAGCAGGAGCAGCAGGGATTCCATGGCGGCGCTCGCTTTCACAGGTTTTGGGTTGCTTTCGCCGCCGGTGCGCACCGGACTTGCCCCAAGTCTGCGGGGCCCGAGGGACGCGGAAAAGTGGCAGGAACGCCACAGGACCTCGATTTCCTGCCACCGGCGCGGTTACCCTCGTCACATGCTCCGTTCAGTCGCCGTCGTCATGACCGACCGGGTGGCACCGTTCGAGTTGGGCGTGTTCGCCGAGGTGTTCGGCACCGACCGCACCGACGACGGGTTTCCCGGTTACCGGTTCCACGTCTGCACCGCCGACGGCGGGCCGGTGCGCACCTCCTCCGGCTTCCTCCTCACCCCGCACGCCGACCTCGCCCCGGCCGAGGACGCCGACCTCGTGGCGGTCCCCGGGCACAGCGACGGCGCGGTCGTGCCGCCCGAGGTGCTGGCGGCGCTGCGCCGGGCCCACGCGCGCGGCGCGTACGTGCTCAGCGCCTGTTCCGGCGCGTTCGTGCTCGGCGAGGCCGGGCTGCTCGACGACCGGGAGTGCACCACCCACTGGCGGTACGTCGACGAGTTGCAGCGCCGACACCCCCGGGCCCGGGTCCGCTGCGACTCGCTCTACGTGGCCGACGGCCGCCTGCTCACCGGCGCCGGCACGGCGGCCTGCATCGACGCCTGCCTGCACCTGGTACGCCACGAACACGGCTCGGCCACCGCCACCCGGCTCGCCCGCCGGATGGTCGTCCCGCCGCACCGCGACGGCGGCCAGTCGCAGTACGTCGAGGCCCCCATCCCGAAGGCCCCCGAGGCCCCCACCCTGGAGCCGGTCCTGGAGTGGCTGATGGGTCACCTGGACCGGCCGGCCACCGTCGACGAGCTCGCCGTCCGGGCCGGGATGACGCCGCGCACCTTCGCCCGCCGGTTCCGCGCCGAGACCGGCACCACCCCGCACGACTGGTTGACCAACCAGCGGGTGCTGCTGGCCCGGAGGCTGCTGGAGGAGACCGGGATGAGCGTGGAGAGCGTGGCCGGCCGGTCCGGCTTCGGCGACGCCGCGGCGCTGCGGCACCACTTCATCCGGCGGGTCGGCACCACCCCGCACGCCTACCGCACCACCTTCCGCGACCGCGCCACCGCCTCCTGATCCGGCCCCGCGGGGCGAAGGCGGTCCGGCCCCGCGGGGCGCGAAGGCGGTCCGGCCCCACCGGCGAAGTCGATCAGTCGGCCGGGCCGGCCCCGGTCAGCCGGCCCGCGCGGCGGGCCACCCGCAGGCCGCCGGGCAGGTGGACCGCGCCCTGGCCGTGCCAGTCGGTGACCAGGGCGTCGAGCGCCGCCACGTGCCGGTGGGACAGCGCGGCAGGCGACGCGCCCAGCTCCCGGGCCCAGGCGTGCAGCACCCGGGTCCGCAGGGCCGGCACGAGCCCGGCCAGCGCCGCCACCGCCAGCCCGCCACCGGGGGCCCGCACGCCGGCCGGATCGTCACCGGCGGACGAGGTGGCGGGCAGGGCGGCGGCGGACATCTCGTCGAGGGCGGCCGCGTCGGCGGCCACCAGGCGGGCCGTCCGGGCCAGGTTGTCCACCACCCCGGGGCCGAGGGCGCGGACCAGCGCGGGCAGCGCGTCGGCCCGGACCCGGGCCCGGGCGTACGACGGGTCGGCGTTGTGCGGGTCCTCCCACGGGGTGAGGCCGAGCGCGGCGCACGCCTTGCGGGTCTCCTCCCGGCTCACGTCGAGCAGGGGCCGCAGCAGCGGCACCCCGGACAGGTCCCGCCGGGGCGGCATCCCGGCCAGCCCGCGCGGGCCGGCGCCCCGGGCCAGCGCCAGCAGCACCGTCTCGGCCTGGTCGTCGCGGGTGTGCCCGGTGAGCAGCGCCGCCGCGCCGTGCCGCCGGGCCGCCTCGGCGAGCGCCTGGTAGCGCGCCTCGCGGGCCGCCGCCTCGGGGCCACCGGGGCGGCCGGCGACGTCGACGCGTGCTGCTTCGGCCGGCGCGAATCCGGCCCCGGCGGCCCAGGCCGCCACGTCGGCGGCCCGCCGGTCGGAGCCGGCCTGGAGTGCGTGGTCGACGGTGACGAGCCCGACCGGGCGACCCAGCCGGGGCGCGACGAACGCGGCGGCGGCGGCCAGGGCCAGCGAGTCGGCCCCGCCCGAGCAGGCGACCAGCACCGGCCCGGCCCCGGGCAGCCCGGTCAGCGCCCGGCGGACCGCGAGCCGGACGGCGGCGACCGCCGGGGCGAGCGCGGGCATCGGCGTACGGTCAGCCGGCGGTCGGGGTGGTGGCGGCCGGCCCGTGCACCCGGGCGACCCACGCGTCGGGGTCGCCCAGCTCGTCGAGCCGGGGCAGGGTCAGCGGGGAGCCGAAGATCTTGTTGAAGCCGTCCATGCCGACGCGCTCGACGACGCCGTGGACGAACTTGCGGCCCTCGGCGTACTGCCGCATCTTGACGTCGACGCCGAGCAGCCGGCGGATCGCCTTCTCCAGCGGGTTGCCCGTCTCCCGGCGCCGGTTGAACGCGGCCCGGATCGCCTCGACGCTGGGGATGACCTGCGGGCCGACGCCGTCCATGACGAACTCGGCGTGCCCCTCCAGCAGGGTCATCAGGGCGGTGAGCCGGTCGAGCACGGCCCGCTGGGCGGGGGTCTGCACGATGTCCAGCACGCTGGCCCGGCTTTCCGGGTCCCTCACCGCGTCGGAGAGGGTGGCGACGCCCCGGCGCAGCCGCTCCAGCAGGTGCTCGCCGCCCTGCGAGGCGTCCACGAACGCCTGCACCTCGCCGAGGAAGTAGGCCCGCATCCAGGGCACGGCGGTGAACTGGGTGCGGTGGGTGACCTCGTGCAGGCAGACCCAGAGCCGGAAGTCGCGCGGGTCGGCGCCGAGCTTCCGCTCCACCTCGACGATGTTCGGCGCGACGAGCAGCAACTGGCCGGGGTCGCCGGAGAAGACCTCGTACTGGCCGAGGACCCGGCCGGAGAGGTAGGCCAGCACGGTGCCGGCCTGCACGCCGGTGAGCCGGGAGCCGACCGCCTCGGTGAGCGGACCCGGCCGCTTGTCGCCGGAGAGCCGGCTGACCAGCGGGGTGATCACCTCCCGCAGCCCGGCGATGTTGGTGGCGGCCCAGTCCCGGCGGTCCACCACCCGCACGGGCGGGTGGACCACCTGGGACCGCAGCCCCGTGTAGTCGGCCACGTGCCCGGCCGCCTCGTCGGTCAGCCGCCGCAGCTCGGAGACCACCTCGGTGGCCTCGGCGTACGACACCCGGGGCCCCGACTTGCCCAACGCCCCCGCCGTCGCGGTGGCCAGATCCCAGTCCACGAACTGCGCCATGCACCCACCGTACCTGCGCCGGGACACCCCCACCTTTCGGCGATCGAAGGACATACCACCGCGAACCGATCAGCGGCAGCCGCAGCGGGCCAGGGCGGACGTGACGCGGTCGAGGGCGCGGCGGGTGTCGTCGAGGCTGCCCGCCGGGGCCCGGTCGGCGAGTACGGCGAAGGTGAGCAGCCGACCGTCGGCGGTGGTGACCAGCCCGGCGATGGCGTGCACCCCGGTCAGCGTGCCGGTCTTGGCCCGGACCACGCCGGCGCCGTCGGTCGTCCCGTCCGACCGATACCGCCCGTCCAGGGTGCCCGACCAGCCGGCCACCGGCAGGCCGCCGAAGATGATCCCGAGCCCCGGGTGGGTGCCGTCACCGGCGAGGGCGAGCAGGTCGGTCAGCAGGGAGGGGCTGATCCGGTTCCGCCGGGACAGCCCGCTGGCGTCGGAGAGGGTGATCTCGTCGGCGGGCAGGCCCAGCTCGCCGAGGACGATGTCCATCGCCGCCGCCCCGCCGGTGAAGGAGGCCGGCTGGTCCCGGGCCAGCGCCACCTGCCGGGAGAGCGCCTCGGCGATCACGTTGTCACTGTCGGTGATCATCATGTCGACCAGCCGGATCATCGGCGGCGACTCGACCTTGCCCAGCTCTGTGCCGGGGGCCGGGGTCACGCCGGTCGAGGCGCCACCGGTGGCGGGCGCGGCGCCCCGCTCGACCCCGGCGGCGGCGCCGGAGAGCCCCAGCAGCCGGGCGAAGGCGCGGCCGGCCGCGAGATCGGGTTGGGGGCTCCGCTGCGCCCAGCCGTGGCTCGCGTCGAAGTTCTTCTTCGCCACCACCGGGTCCACCCGCGCGCCGTCGGTCATCAACGCGCTGATCGCCGCGCCGAACCCGCCGGTCGGAATGTCGGAGTCCCAGCCGGGCCCGTAGACCGGGCCGGGGAAGAGCGAGGAGTCGACGGTGACCCGGGTCGGCGCGGTGCCGCCGAGGGCCTGCCTGACCTGCTCGGCCAGGTCGTCGAGGCGGGCCGCACCGGGATAGAAGCCGTCGCCGTCGACCGCGAGGGTCGGGTCGCCGCCGCCGACGAGCACCACCTCGCCCGGGGCCGCGCCGGCCACCACCCGGGTCGGGATGCGGTGGTCGGGGCCACGGGCCTGCAACACGGTCACCGCGGTCGCCAGCTTGGTCACCGAGGCGGGCACGGTGCCGTCGTCGCCGCCCCGCGAGTAGAGCGACCGGCCGGTCGTCACGTCGGCCACCGAGACGTTCACCCGGTCGCCCAGCTCGGCGGCGCCCAGCAGCGGCTCGATCGCGGCCTTCACCCCGTCGGCGGTGGGCTCCGGGGCGTTGGCGTCCGGGCCGGAAAGGACAGGGGTCGGGTCCGGCTCCACGACCTCGGCGTCCGCCTGCGGCGTGGCCCCGCCGTCACCGAGCCAGCCGGCGACCGGGCCGGGCCGGACCACCGCCAGGCCGGCGCCGACCAGGGCGAGCAGCAGCACCACGGCGAGCACGGCCAGCGGACCGCGGCGTCGGCGGGCGGGCGACGGGTCGTACCCCGGCGGGGGGCCGGCCGGCGGGTCACCGGGACCGCCGGTCGCGGGCGGGACCGGCGCGGCGGCCGGCTCCGCACCCACGGGGAAGGGCGGCGCGGCGGAAGCGGCAGGGGTCGCGACGAGTTCCGGGGAGCGGTCGGCGTCCGGGGGCCGCCACACCGGCTCGCCGGACGCGACGATCGGGGCCGTGGCCTCCGGATCGAAGTCGTTTACGGCCGGTTCCTGGGCACGCGGCACGTGCGCCCCGGGCACCGGCACCCGCCCGGTCGCGCTCCCGGACCCCGGGTGCGGCTTCTTCCGCCCGTCAACCCCCTGCGGGCGGTAGTGTGAATCTTCCCTCCCCACGACCCCCTCCTCCCCGTGCGGAAAACAGCTTGGGTGACACTACTTCGGTCCGAACACTATGCGGCGGCCGGAGCGGTCGGGTGGGCATTCACCTGCCCGGGAGCGGCGCCACTGGTTCCGTTGGCCAGCGTGGGCAAACGAGGGAGCGTGGGAGATGGATTTCGACGTCACGGTTGAGATCCCCAAGGGTCACCGCAACAAATACGAGGTGGACCACGCGACCGGCCGGATCAGGCTGGACCGCACCCTCTTCACGTCCACGCAGTACCCGGCGGACTACGGGTTCATCGAGGGCACCCTGGGCGAGGACGGCGACCCGCTGGACGCGCTGGTGCTGGTCCCCGAGCCGACTTTCCCGGGCTGCCTGATCCGCTGCCGCACCATCGGCATGTTCCGGATGACCGACGAGAAGGGCGGCGACGACAAGGTCCTCTGCGTGCCCTTCGAGGACCCGCGCCAGGAGCACCTGCGCGACATCCACCACCTGGGCGAGTTCGACCGGCTGGAGATCCAGCACTTCTTCGAGGTGTACAAGGACCTGGAGCCCGGCAAGTCGGTCGAGGGCGCGACCTGGGTCGGCCGCGTCGAGGCGGAGGCCGAGATCCACGCGTCGTACCGGCGGGCCAAGGCGGCCGAGGAGCGCGGCGAGACCATCCACTGACCCACCCCCGTCGACGGGCCCGGTGGCCGCTCAGCCGAGCAGCCCCCGGGCCCGCTCGTACAGGTCGAGCACCGCGCAGGCCACCGGCACCACGGAGACCACCAACGCCGTGTCGACCAGGTCGGCCGCCCGACCCAGGTACGGGGAGGCGGGTCGGCGCGCGTACGTGGTGCCGGCCGCCACGGCGAGCAGCGCCACGGCCAGCCCGCCGACGGCCAGCACCAGCCGCCCCGCCGGCCCGGAGCCCACGGCGAGCACCCCGCCGAGCAGGGCGGCCCCGGCCAGCCCGGCGACGACCGGCGGCACCCGGTGGCGGACCGCCACGAACAGCCGCGAGCGCAGCAGCAGCACGGCGCAGACCACGGCGACCAGCAGCCGCCCGGCCACCCCGCCCGCCATCGTGAGCACCACGGCCGCCCCGGCCACCAGCACGGCGTGCCCGAGCAGCATCCCGGTGAGCATCTCCTCGGTGCGGGCCACCGCGGCGTGCACCCGGGCCCGGTCCGGCAGGTCCCGGGCGGCGTCCCCGCCGGCGCCGCCGTCGCCGGGCAGGGTGATCGGCGGCAGCGGCATCTTGCCCAGCCGGATGGCCAGCAGGGGCAGCGCGCCGAGCGCGAAGACCAGGCCGCAGAGCAGCACCGCCGCGGCACCCCCGGCCGGCAGGGCCAGCCCGCCGAGGGCGGCGGGCGCACCCGCCGCGCCGACGGTCGCGCCGGCCACGAAGACCCGCACCCGGCTGGCCACCCCGAGCAGGCCGAGCACCGCCACCAGCAGCAGCGCCACCGCGCCGGCCAGCAGCTCGGGGGCGCCGAGCCAGGGCAGCGGCGCGACCGGGCCGACCGCGTCGCCGGAGCTGACCGCGAGGGCGCCGGCGGCGAACGCGTACGGCAGGGCGTAGCCACCGAGGGTCGCGCCGGTGGCCCCGTCCCCGTACGCGCGGGAGGCGACCGCCCCGGCGAGGGTGAGCAGCAGCGCCACCGCGACCGCGACGGGCCAGCCGGCCCCGGGCCCGGGGCCGGCGGCGAGGACGGCGAGCAGCCCCACGCCGAGCGGCACGGCCGCGCCGGCCAGGGCGGCGGAACGGGTTGCGGCCGGCGACCAGGCGGCACCCCGGCGGCGGGCCCCGTCGACGATCGCCTCGACCACGTCGTCGTACTCCAGCTCGGGCCACTGCGCGCGGGCCGGCACCAGGTGCAGCACCTCGCCGTCGCGGACCCCCTGGGGCAGCAGGGCCTGGGCGGTGGCCAGCACCGCGCCGTCGGTGCGGCGCAGCACCCAGCCGCCGTGCCGTTCGCCGTCGTCGGCCAGCCCCTCGCCGGCGTGCCGGAGCACCTCGGGCAGCAGCTCGGCCAGGGGAACCTGCTCGGGCAGGGCGACGTCGACCCGGCGCTGGGGGGCGCTGATCGTCACCCGGGCCAACCCGATCGTCATCGACGCATCTCCATATCGAGGGGGGCGGTGGCTGCGCGGACGACAGGACTTTACCTACCATGAGCCAGGCTCGGGTTACCGAGCGCTGTGGGGAGGTCGAGTGTCCACCGTCGTCATCAAGCGACCACCCCGGCGGCCGGCGCCGGAGATCCCGGTCGGCGAGCTGCCCGTCGAGGCCCCACCGGAGATCCCCGCCGTCACCGGGGGGCGCTGGCAGCAGGCGCTGATGGTGCTGCCCATGCTGGGCGGGTCGGTCGCGATGGCGATGATGTTCGGCCGGGGTGGCGGGGCGTACTCGTACGTGGTCGGCGGGATGTTCGGGCTCTCCTCACTGGCCATGCTGGTCACCTCGTGGGGCAGCGCCTCCGGCACGCCGAAGAAGTCGGAGATGATGGCCGCCCGCCGGGAGTACCTGCGACACCTGGGCACGCTGCGCCGCCGGGTCCGGCAGACCGCCGGGCGGCAGCGCGCCGGGCTGCACTACCGCCACCCCGACCCGGACCGGCTCTGGTCCACCGTCGACAGCCACCGGGTCTGGGAGCGCCGCCCGATCGACCCGGACTTCGCCGTGGTCCGGGTGGGCGTCGGCCCGCAGACCCTGGCCACCCCGCTGGTGCCGCCGGTCACCCGCCCGCTGGAAGAGCTGGAGCCGATGACCGCCGGCGCGCTGCGGCGGTTCCTCGACGCGTACGCGGTGGTGCCCGACCTGCCGGTGGCCCTGTCGCTGCGCAGCTTCGCCCGGGTCTTCGTGCGCGGCGAGGCACCCCGGGAGAGCACGGAGGCGGGCATCCGCCCCGGCACCGGCTCGCCCGACGCGCAGGCGCTGGCCCGGGCGCTGCTCACCCAGCTCGCGGTCTTCCACGCCCCCGACGAGCTGCTGGTCGCCGTCTGCGCCGGCCCCGAGCGGCGGGCGTTGTGGGAGTGGGTGAAGTGGCTGCCGCACGCCCACCACCCCACCCGCACCGACGCCGTCGGCCCGGTCCGCCTGGTCACCAGCTCCGCCGTCGAGCTGGAACGGCTCCTCGACGAGGTGCTGGCCAGCCGGTCCCGGTTCAGCCCGTCCGGCCCGGCCACCGACGGGCCGCACGTCGTGGTGGTGCTCGACGGCGGCGACCTCACCGGCGCCACCGACCTCGTCGGCGACGGCGGCATCGACGCGGTCACCGTCGTCGACCTGGACACCCCGCCGCCCCGGCTGCTCGACCGGTACGCCCTCCTGCTGGACCTGCGGGGCGGCCGGCTGCACTCGCACTCCGCCGAGGGACACGCCGAGGTGGGCACCGCCGACCGGCTGGCGCCCGCCGACGCCGAGGCGGTCGCCCGCCGGCTCGCCCCGCTGCGGCTCGCCACCGCCGTACGCGGGCCGGACGCCCCGGTCAACGCCGAGCTGGGCCTGCCCGAGCTGCTCGGCATCGGCGACCCGGAGAGCTTCACCGCCGAGCAGGGCTGGGCGCCCCGGTCGGCGCGGGACCGGCTGCGGGTGCCGATCGGGGTGGGCACCGACGGCGGCGCGATCGAGCTGGACCTCAAGGAGTCCGCCCAGGACGGGATGGGCCCGCACGGGCTGCTCATCGGGGCCACCGGCTCCGGCAAGTCCGAGCTGCTGCGCACCCTGGTCCTCGGGCTGGCCGCCACGCACAGCTCCGAGCAGCTCAACTTCGTCCTGGTCGACTTCAAGGGCGGGGCCACCTTCGCCTCCTTCGACCGGCTCCCGCACACCGCCGCGGTGATCACCAACCTGGCCGACGCGCTGCCGCTGGTCGACCGGATGGTCGACGCGATCAACGGGGAGCTGATGCGCCGCCAGGAGTTGCTGCGCCGGGCCGGCAACTACGCCAGCCTGCGCGACTACGAGCGCGCCCGAGCGGCCGGCACGCCGCTGGCCCCGCTGCCGTCGCTGCTGCTGATCTGCGACGAGTTCTCCGAGCTGCTGTCGGCCAAGCCCGACTTCATCGACCTGTTCGTGCAGATCGGCCGGCTCGGCCGGTCGCTGGGCGTGCACCTGCTGCTGGCCAGCCAGCGGCTGGAGGAGGGACGGCTGCGCGGGCTGGACACCCACCTGTCGTACCGGATCGGGTTGCGGACCTTCTCGGCCCTGGAGTCCCGGACGGTGCTCGGGGTGCCGGACGCCCACGAGCTGCCCCGCTCGCCGGGGCACGGTTACCTGCGCTTCGGCACCGAGCCGCTGATGCGCTTCAGGGCCGCGTACGTCTCGGGGCCGCTGCGGCGCCGGGGCGGCCCGGCCGGCTCCGGCGGGGCCGGCGCGCCCCGCCTGCTGGCGTTCACCACCCACGTGGTGCCGGTGCCGGAGCCGCCCACCCCGGCGCTGACGGCGACCGCCGAGGACGAGGCCGGCCGGGACAGCCTGCTCGACGTGCTGGTGGGGCGGCTGGCCGGGCAGGGCCCGCCCGCGCACCAGGTGTGGCTGCCGCCGCTGGACGCCGCGCCCACCCTCGACGAGTTGCTCGGCCCGGTCGGCGTCGACCCGGCGCGCGGGCTGACCTTCGCCAACCCGGAGCTGCACGGCGCGCTCCAGGTGCCGGTGGCCGTGATCGACAAGCCGTTCGAGCAGCGGCGGGACCTGCTCTGGCTCGCCCTCGGCGGGTCGGCGGGGCACGTCGGCGTGGTCGGTGGCCCGCAGAGCGGCAAGTCGGGCCTGCTGCGCACCCTGGTGTGCGCGCTGGCGTTGACCCACACGCCCGTCGAGGCGCAGGTCTACTGCCTGGACTTCGGCGGCGGCGGGCTCGCCGCGCTGCGCGACCTGCCGCACGTGGGCGGGGTGTCCGGCCGGACCGACCAGACCGCCGTGCGGCGCACCGTCGGGGAACTGGTCACCGTGCTGGTCGACCGGGAGCGCCGCTTCGCCGAACTGGGGGTGGAGTCGATGGCCGCGTACCGGAAGCGGCGGGCCGCGCTCGCCGCCGCCGGGCAGCCCGCCACCGACCCGTTCGGCGACGTGTTCCTGGTGGTGGACGGCTGGAGCACCCTGCGCAACGAGTACGACGACCTGGAGCCGCTGGTCACCGAGCTGGCCACCCGGGGCCTGTCGTACGGGGTGCACGTGGTGGCCAGCGCGATCCGCTGGACGGACTACCGCCCGGCGATCCGGGACCTGTTCGGTTCCCGCCTGGAGCTGCGCCTCGGCGACCCGTCGGACTCGCTTCTGGTCCGCCGCGCGGCGGCGGCGACCGTGCCCGACAAGACGCCCGGCCGGGGCATGACCGGCGAGAACCTGCACTTCCTCACCGCCCTGCCCCGGCTGGCCGAACCCGGCGGCGACACGGCAACCATGGTCAAGGCGGTCGCCGGGGCATGGGACGGCCCGGTGGCGCCCCCGGTCCGGCTGCTCCCGCCGGTGCTGCCGTACGCGGAGCTGGACCTGACCGCGACGGCCGGGCTGGCCCTGCCGGTCGGGATCGCCGAGGCGGACCTGCACCCGGTGGCGCTCGACTTCGCCACCGAGCCACACCTGCTGGTCTTCGGCGACGCCGAGTGCGGCAAGTCGTCGTTCCTGCGGGCCCTCGCGGCGACCATCGTCAGCCGGTTCACCCCGGAGCAGGCGCGGGTGATCCTGGTCGACTACCGGCGCAGCCTGCTCGGCGCGATCGAGACCGAGCACCGGATCGGCTACGGTACGGCCGCCGCCCGCACCACCGAGCTGGTCGAGTCCGCCGCCGGCTACATGCAGCTGCGGCTGCCCGGCCCGGACGTCACCCCGGCGCAGCTGCGCCAGCGGTCGTGGTGGTCGGGGCCGGAGCTGTTCGTGCTGGTCGACGACTACGACCTGGTGGCCAGCGGGCCGGTCAACCCGCTGCGCGCCCTGGAGGAATACCTCCCCCAGGCCCGGGACATCGGCCTGCACCTGGTGCTGGCCCGCCGGGCCGGTGGCGCCGGCCGGGGGTACGACCAGTTCCTCCAGCGGCTCAAGGAGCTGTCGGCCCCGGGGCTGGTGATGGCGGGTAGCCCCGACGAGGGGCCGATCGTCGGTCAGGTCCGGCCCGGCCCGCTCCCGCCGGGGCGGGCCCGGCTGGTGACCCGGCGCGAGGGCGTACGCCTGGTGCAGCTGGCCCATCTCCCCTCGCCGTAGGGGTTTCGCGCCCGACGACCCGGTGATCCGGCCCCGGAATGGCGCGTGACGGGGGTGGGAACCGGTAATCTCCGAGCAGCATGTGTCCGCCGCGATGAATGGCTGGGAATGTGACTGGGGTTCGGCACGGCAGGCCCGCGACGACGCGACGGTTCACCGGCCGCGCGCTGGTCGGCGCCGCCGCGCTCGCGGTGTCGCTCGTCGGCCCGGTCCCACCGTCGGCCCTCGCCGCGCCGGCCCCCACCGTGCAGCGCGGGTTCGCCCCGCTCGCCGCGCCGGTGTCCGGGTTCGCCCCGCTCGCCGCGCCGGTGTCGGTGGGCGTGTCCCGGCGGGTGTCCCCGGTCGACACGCCGGCCCGGGCCGACCAGGTCCGCGACGAGCAGTGGCAGCTCGACGAGCTGCGGGCGTCGACGGCCTGGCGCACCTCGACGGGGCGCGGGGTCGTCGTCGCCGTGATCGACTCCGGGGTGGACGGTTCCCACCCGGACCTGGCCGGCCAGGTGCTGCCGGGCATCGACCTGGTCGACGACGGCGGCACCGACGGCCCGGACCCGGTCGGGCACGGCACGACGGTGGCGGGCCTGATCGCCGGCCGCAACGACGACCGGCGGGGCGCCGTCGGGCTCGCCCCGGACGCGAGGATCCTCCCGGTGCGGGTCCTCGACGACGAGAACCGCTACGACGACGCGCTGATCGTCGCCAAGGGGGTCCGGTGGGCCGTCGACAACGGTGCCCGGGTGATCAACCTGTCGCTCGGTGGCAGCGGTGACAGCCCGGCCCTGGCGGCGGCGTTGGACTACGCGTTCGCCCGCGACGTGGTGGTGGTCGCCTGCACCGGCAACGTCGCCTCCTCCGCCGACACCAAGGTCTGGTATCCGGCGCGGGAGCCGGGCGTGATCGCCGTGGCCGGCCTGGAGCGCGCCAGCGACAACCTGTGGTCCGGGTCGATCACCGGCCGCCCGACGATCCTCACCGCCCCGGCGACCGGGCTGGTCGGGGCCCGGCCCGACAGCGGGTACTGGCGGGTGCAGGGCACCAGCTTCGCGTCGCCGCTCGTGGCCGCGGCCGCCGCGCTGATCCGGGCCCGCTGGCCGCAGATGTCCGCCGGCGAGGTGGTCAACCGCCTGATCAGCACCGCCCGGGACATCGGGCCCACCGGCCGCGACGACCGCTTCGGGTACGGCCTGGTCGACCCGGTCGCCGCGCTCACCGCCGACGTGGCCCCGGTGGGGCGCAACCCGCTCGACGACCAGTCCTCCCCTGGCGTGGTGGGTTTCGGCCCGGCGCCCGGCGCCGCGCAGGAGCCCCCGGTCGCGGGCGCCGGCGCGGACCCGCTCGGCTTCACCGCGCCCCGCCAGCACACCCGCTGGACGGCGCAGCCGGCTGGCGGCCGCGACGACGCCGACCCGAAGCGGCTCTGGGCCGGCGTGGCGCTCCTCGCGGCCCTGGTCACCGGGGTCGCGCTGATGGTCCGCCGCCTGCGCCAGCGCAGCCGTTGACCCCTCCCCGGCTGCGGCTGGCTCTCGCCGCCACCGCCGGCTTCCTGGTCCTGGTGCCGTTCACCCTGCTCGCCCTGCTGGTGCTGGGCTCCTGGCCGCCGCTGCACCGGCTGGACACCTCGGTCGCGCACGCCCTGCACGGCTACGCCGTCGACCACCCGGGCTGGGTGGGGTTCATGACCGTCTGGACCAACGCCTTCGATCCCGGGCCACTGCGGGTCGCCGTACTCGCCGTGGTGGTCTGGTTGTCCACCCGGCGCGCGACGCGGCTGGCCTGGTGGGCGGTCACCACGATGGCGGTGGGCGGCCTGCTCGGCGCGCTGCTCAAGCTGCTGGTCGGCCGGGACCGGCCCGACCTGCTCGACCCGGTAGCGCGGGCCACCGGATACTCGTTCCCCTCCGGGCACGCGCTGAACGCGACCCTCGCCGCCGGGGTGCTGCTGCTGGTCTTCCTCCCGTACGCCAAGCAGCACCCGGCCCGCCGGTGGGCGATCTGGGCCGCCGCCGCCGTGTTGACGGTGCTGACCGGGGTGAGCCGGCTGGCGCTCGGCGTGCACTACACCAGCGACGTGGTCGGCGGCTGGCTGCTGGGCACGGCGACGGTGGCCGCCACCACCGCTGCCTTCCGCACCTGGCACGCCCGGACCGGCCCGCCGTCCTGAGCCGGGCGGCGGGTCGGCGTCAGGTGCACTCGCCGGTGCCGACCGCGCGGGTCCGCTCGGCGCCGGCCAGGGCCACCGGGCGGGCCTCGGCCGCCGTCACCGCGAAGCCCGTGTTCGGGTCGTCCGCCGCCGCCGCGAAGATCACCCCGAGCACCAGGCCGTTCGAGGAGAGCAGCGGCCCGCCCGAGTTGCCGCTGCGCACCAGCGCCCGGATCGTGTAGATCTCCCGGGTCACGTCGCCCGAGGAGTAGATGTCCGGGCCGGTGATCCGGTCGACGTCCCGGATCCGCGCCGACTGGGCGTTGTACGGGCCGTCGAGCGGGAAGCCCAGCACGATCGCGTCCGCCCCGCTGCCCGCGTTGCCGGCGGCGAACCGCAGGGACGGGCCGGGCAGCCCCGGCACCCGCAGCACGGCCAGGTCCCGGTCGGGGTCGTAGACGACGACCTCCCCGTCGTACCGGTCGCCGTTGAGCTCGACCGCCACCGACCGGGTGCCGGCCACCACGTGCGCGTTGGTCATCACCCGGTCGTCGGCGTACACGAAGCCGGAGCCCTCGATGCGGCGCGCGCAGCTCGGCGCGGAGCCCAACACCTTGACCACCGAGCGCCGGCCGTCGGCCACCACCTTGGAGCCGGCGAGCGCCGGGTCGGGCGGCTCGACCTGCCGGGCCCGGGTGGGCGCGAGGTCGCCGAAGACGTCCGGGAAGCCGTTGGTGTCGACGGTGTCGCGCAACGCGGTGGACAGCTCCTGCGCCTGGTCGGGCAGGACCCGGTCGACGACGGTGAGCAGCGCGCTGTTGCGTACCGAGGAGGCCAGCCATGGCAGCGAGGACGAGCCCAGCGGCACGGCCACCAGCCAGGCGACCAGCAGGACGGCGAAGAGCGAGACGACTGCCCCGCCGATGTCGTCGGCCCGCTTGGCGATGTCGCTGGTGATGGTCTGGCGCAGGTGGGAACCGAGCCAGCCGGCCAGCGCCTGCCCCACCACGGCCAGCCCGAAGACGGCGACGAGGGAGATCAGCACCCGGGTGCCGCTGTCGGTGAACTGGCGGGCCAGCAGCGGGCCGACCTGGAGGCCGATGAGCGCGCCCAGGAAGAACCCGGAGAACGACAGCACCCCGATGACGAAGCCCTGACGGTATCCGCTGATCGCGAACACGAGCATGAGCAGGAGCAGAACGAGATCCACGGCGGACACGCCCCAAGGGTACGGGCACCGGGCCCGCCGGGTGCCCGCCGCTCGCGGAACGTGACGGTCCGGTCAACGTCCAGCCGTCTCGCCGGCGGTCAGGGCAGCGGCCCGGCCATCTCGTCGGCGGCGTCGGTGCCGGCGGAGGGTGCCGGCGCGGCCCCGGCCGGCGGCAGGTCGACGACCCGGTCGCCCGGCCAGGGGCGGGCCCACCCGCCCATCTCCAGCAGGGCGGCGAGCACCCCGGCCGTGAAGCCCCAGACCAGCATGCCGCGCGCCGAGAAGGCCGGGCCGATCCAGCCGCTCGGGTGGCGTACCCGCATCCGGTTCTCCGGGGCGACCAGCTCGGCGACCGGCAGCCGGGCGACGTGCGCGACCTCGGCCGGCTCCCGGGGGTGCACCGGGTGCGGCCGGTGCCACCAGCCGAGCACGGGGGTCACCACGAAGTCGCTGACCGGGATCCACAGCCTCGGCAGCTCGGCGAGGACGGTGACACTGGCCGGGTCGAGGTCGACCTCCTCGTTGGCCTCGCGCAGGGCGGTGGCTGCGGAGTCGGCGTCGCCCGGGTCGGCCGCCCCGCCGGGGAACGCCGGCTGCCCGGCGTGGTTGCGCAGGGTCGCGGCGCGTTGCAGGATCAGCACGTCCGGGCCCGCCCCGGGCTCCTCACCGAGGAGCACGAGCACGGCGCTCTCCCGCCCGCCACTGGCCGGGGTGGTGATCCGGGTGAAGTCCTCGGCCCGCGCGGAGCCGAGCCGGGACAGCAGGGGCTGCATCCAGGGTGGCGGCGTACGGCTCACGCCGGCACCACCACGCCGAGGTGCTCGCGGACGAGGGCGGCGAGGCGGGCGTCGTCCAGCGCGCCGGAGGTGTCGACGTGCCGGATGCGGCCGTCCGCGCCGACGAGCACGGTCAGCGGTACGGCGTTGCGGTTGAGCGCCCGGCGCAGGCTCTCGCCCTGGTCGAACAGAACAGGGAAGCGCACGCCGAAGTCCTCGCCGATGGACTGGGCGGCGTCCCGGCTGTCGCGGGTGTTCACCCCGATCACCTGGAGCTTGCCGTCGGCGCGCTCGCTGAGCCGCTGGAACGCGGGCAGTTCCTTGCGGCAGGGCGGGCACCAGGACGCCCACAGGTTGATCACCGCAGGGCCTCGGACGTCCCGCAGGGCGACGGGGTCGCCGCCGGTGAAGCAGGGCAGGGCCAGCTCGGGCAGCTCCGGCCCGCCGGACCCGGCGGGGGTGGGTGCGGCCGAGGCGGGCGGCACGGTCAGGGCCGCGCAGGCGGCGAACGGCGACGGTCGGGTGTTCCGCCGCGGCTCGGCCGACTGCTGCTCCTCGGCCGGGACCGCCGTGCAGGCGGCGGCGAGCAGGACGAGCGGCAGGAGCACAGCGGTGAGGCGGCGCTTCACGGCGCCTCCGCGACGTCCGCCTGCTGCGGCACCAGCTCCGGGTCGACGCCCGCCGCGACGGCCAGGTCCCGCGCCCGGGGGCCCTTGAGCAGCTTCGCGGCCGGCGCCGGCTCGGTCGGCCCCGTCCCGTACGACGGGCAGAGCTTCACCAGCGTGCAGGCGCCGCACGCGGGCTTCTTGGCGTGGCAGACCCGCCGGCCGTGGAAGATGATCCGATGCGACAGCATCGTCCAGTCGCGCTTCGGGAACATCGCGCCGATCGCGTGCTCGATCTTCACCGGGTCGGTCTCGGCGGTCAGCCGCCAGCGGTGCACCAACCGCTGGAAGTGTGTGTCGACGGTGATGCCGGGGACGTCGAAGGCGTTGCCGAGGATGACGTTGGCGGTCTTGCGGCCCATCCCGGGCAGCGTCACCAGGTCGTTCAGCTTCCCGGGGACCTGGCCGTCGTAGCGTTCGACGAGGGCCTGGCCCAGCCGGATCAGCGAGTTGGTCTTGTTGCGGTAGAAGCCGGTGGGCCGGATCAGCTCCTCCAGCTCGGCCCGGTCGGCACCGGCGTAGTCGGCGGCCGTCGGATAGCGGGCGAACAGCTTCGGGGTGACCTCGTTGACCTTCTTGTCCGTGCACTGGGCGGACAGGATCGTGGCGACGGCCAGCTCCAGCGGGTTGGTGTGGTCCAGCTCGCAGTGGGCGTCGGGGTGCGTCTGGGTCAGCACCCGGTGGATCTTCCGGGCGCGGCGCGTGCGGCCGAGGTCGGTCTCGGCGGCTCCGGGTGAGGTCTCGGCGGCTGCGGGGGCACTGGTGGTCACGACGGAAAGCCTACGTCGGCCCGGTGACAGCCCGGTGAGCCCACGCGGCCCGGCCGGGCTCACCCCTCGGTGATCCGGCCCTCGTCGTCGAAGCGGGCGCCGCTCTTCGGGAAGTCCAGCCGGGTGAGCTCCCGGAGCAGGCCGAGGCCCCGGTCGTCCGGGTCCATGGTCGGCTTGCCGATCGAGTTCATGTACGTCGAGGTGAACGACCCGCCGGCGAAGCTGCCGTCCGGCTTCAGCGACACCTTCAGCACGCCGCCCCAGCCGAGCCGGCCGTTGTTGCTCAGCGAGTTGCCGCCGCCGGCGAAGTTGCCGAGGCTGTAGGCGATCAGCCGGCCCTGGTAGAACTCCATGCCGCGCAGCACGTGCGGGCCGTGGCCGACGATCAGGTCCGCCCCTGCATCGATCATGGCGTGGGAGAACTTGACCGGGTCGCCCCGGTTCTCGCCGAGGAACATCTCGGTGCCGGGGCGCACCCGGGTCTTGTCCGAGCCCTCGCCGCCCATGTGCACCTGCACGACGACGAGGTCGGCCATGGTGGCCGCCTTCTCCACCACCTCGCGGGCGGCGTCGATGTCGACCAGGCTGTTGGACCAGACGTACGACGAGAAGCCGGCGACGGCGATCTTGACGCCCTCGACCTCGACCACGGTGATCTGGTCGGGCGCCCCGGTGTGCGCCAGGTCGTACTTCTCCAGCGCGGCCTGGGTGTTGCGGTAGCCCTTGGGGCCGTAGTCGTAGCCGTGGTTGTTGGCCTGGTTGAGCAGCTCGAACCCGCCGTCGCGCAGGTGCGCGGCATACTCGGGCGGGGCGCGGAACTGGAAGCACCGGGTCGAGTTGGCCCCGCACTTGCCGGTGCCGGTGTCGACGGTGAGCGGCTCCTCCAGGTTGCCCATCACCAAGTCGGCGGCGAGTGCCCCCTTGACGGAGTCGAAGAAACCCTTCCCGCCGTTCGGCGGGAGCCGGTTCGGCGCGTTGCCCATGATGATGTCGCCGGTGGCGGAGAGCGACACGCTCTCGACCCTGCTCCCGGGGGTCGCGCCGGAGGGGGTCGGGGAGGCGGTGCCGGTCGCCCCGACCCGGGTGCCGGGCTGCCAGGTGGGGGCCTCGGCCGCCTCGGAGCAGCCGGCGGCGAGCAGCGTGCCGAGCAGCACGCCGAGGGCGAGGGTGGGGCGGCGACGCGGACGGGCTGCGCCGGTGCGGCGACGGGGGCCGGGGCGGGTGGAAGCGGACATCGACCGCGAGGCTACCGGGTGGAACAGGCGGTGACGATGGCCGATCGGGCGAAAATCAGGCCGTGCGCCGTTCGGACCAGGGGACCACGGTCCCGGCCCCGCCGGCGAGCACGGCGGCGTGCACCGCCCGGGCCAGCGGCGCACCCCAGGCGGAGCGGGGCCCGCCATAGGCGGACGGCTCGCCGTCGGCCGGGCAGAGCACGGCGACGGCATCGGTGGGGGTGCCGGTGGCGGCCAACCCCAGTGCCCGGATCGCCTGCGCCTTCGCCTCGGTCGCCGTGGCCACCGCGTTGACCAGGGCCGCGTCGCCGAGTCGGGCGGGCACCTCGACCACGATGTTGACCGTGCCGACCCGGTGGGCGGGCACGGCGCACCCGGCCGGGGCGGGCGCCGGAACGGCGGGGTCGGGCGCGGCGGCCTGCACGGGGGTGCCCAGCCCGACGGTCGCCCAGACCCGCACCCCGGCGTCGGTCCGGACGATCACCTCGGCGACGTCGACGCCGGTCAGCAAACCGACGCCGGGCCCGTCCAGGCCAAGTTGGTCGGCCAGTTCGGCCAGGTGGGCGGCCGGGTCGTCCCGGTGGTACGACATGGGCACGGTCGCGTTGACAACCCAGTGCCGTACGCCGATCCCGCCGCCGAGCGGCGCGGAGCTGACGGCCAGCAGCGGCCGGTCGGCCCGCCAGACGAGCAGCGGGACGTCCCACCCGTCCTCGTGGCGAGTGGTCAGGGTCGGCTCGGTCAGCACGCCGCCGACCCTACGTCCCGGGCACGCCGAGGCGGGCCGGGGGCCGCCGAACCGGCGGATCATAGTGGTTGATCAGGTCGGGCACGTTACGTCCAACGATCAAGATTCCAGGGGTGCGCCTCTGATTACCGCTCACGTGCGCCTAGACTGGCCTCGCGCGAGGGGATCAGCGGACGGCGGACCCGGCCGGGAAGACGGCACGCGCAGGCGGAGGTGCGCGATGGACGAGGTACTGGCCCGCAGCGGGATCTTCCAGGGAGTCGACCCGGAGGCTGCCGAGGCGCTCGCCAAGGAGATGGAGACGATCGAGGTCCGCAAGGGCGAGGTCGTGTTCAACGAGGGCGAGCCCGGCGACAGTCTCTACATCCTGCTGTCCGGCAAGATCAAGGTCGGTCGCCGGGCGGCGGACGGCCGACAGAACCTGATCGCCGTGATGGGCCCGTCGGACATGGTCGGCGAGCTGTCGCTGTTCGACCCCGGCCCCCGGACTGCGACGGCCACCGCGGTGACCGACACCCGCCTGGTGCGCCTGCGCAAGCAGGCCCTGCGGCCGTGGCTGAACAACCGGCCCGAGATCGCCGAGCAGCTGCTGCGGGTGCTCGCCCGCCGGCTGCGCCGGACGAACGACTCGCTGGCCGACCTGATCTTCACCGACGTGCCGGGGCGGGTCGCGAAGAACCTGCTCCAGATGGCCGGCCGGTTCGGCACCCGCGACGGCGGCGTGCTGCGGGTGACCCACGACCTGACCCAGGAGGAGATCGCCCAGCTCGTCGGCGCCTCCCGGGAGACCGTCAACAAGGCGCTCGCCGACTTCGCCTCGCGCGGCTGGCTGCGGCTGGACGGCAAGAGCATCATCATCCTGGACCCGGAGCGCCTGGCCCGCCGCGCCCGCGTCTGACCTTCCCCGCGCCCGCCCTGGCGGGCGCGCTGTTTCCCGGGAACGCGTGCACACCAGTTGGGCCCTACGGAGCTGCCCCGTTCACGCGCCCGCCCTGATTGCTCCGTTCGTGGTTGCTCCGTTCGTGGTTGCCCCGTTCGTGGTTGCCCCGTTCGTGGTTGCCCCGTTCGTGGTTGCCCCGTTCATGGGGGCAGCTCCATAGGGCGGGGCAGGACCCGATGGGCCAGGCAGGGCAGCGAAAGTCGAGCACAACCAGCGAACACGACACAACCAGCGAACACGACACGGCCGGTTGACAGGGCATAACCGGTGGACAGGGCGTCACCCCTGGCAGGCGGATCCGCGCTCGGCCGTCGACCGGCATATAAAAAGTCAGGCTTGACTGTTTGTTTCGGTGGCGGCACGCTGACCGGGTGACCGCCGCATCGACCCGCGTCCCTCAGCAGGAGCGCAGCCGCGCCACCCGGGCCCGGCTGCTGGAGGCGACCGTCGAGTGCCTGGTCGAGCACGGCTGGTCCGGCACGACCACCACCGTGGTGGCGGCCCGGGCCGGGGTGTCCCGGGGTGCCCAGCTGCACCACTACCCCACCAAGGCCGCCCTGGTCACCGCCGCCGTCGCGCACCTGGCCGAGCGCCGGGCCGACGAGCTGCGCACCGAGGCCGAGGCGCTGCCCGCCGGGCCACAGCGGCTCGACCGGGTGATCGACCTGCTCGGCGCGGCGTTCACCGGCCCGCTCTTCGTCGCCGCCCTCGAACTCTGGGTCGCCGCACGCACCGACGCCGAGCTACGCGCCGCCCTGGTCCCCCTGGAACGGCAGGTGGGCCGGGAGATGCACCGGCTGACCGTGGCACTGCTCGGCGTCGACGAGCGCCGCCCCGGCGTCCGGGAGTCCGTGCAGGCCACCCTCGACCTGCTGCGCGGGCTCGGGGTGGCCAACCTGCTCAGCGACGACTCGGCCCGCCGCGCTGCCCTGCTCACCACCTGGAAACGCCAGCTCGCCACCCTGCTCACCCCCTGACCGGCCCGCCCGACCGGCCCCCTGGAGGCACGATGGTCGACCTCACGGACCTGCACACGGATCTGACCGACGAGTCCGGGCAGCTGGACGCCCTGGTCGCCGCCCTGCCCCCGGGCGACTGGGCGCGGCCCACCCCGGCCCCCGGCTGGACGGTCGCCCACCAGATCGCCCACCTGGCCTGGACCGACCACGTCGCCCTGCTCGCGGCCACCGATCCCGGCGCGTTCCTCGCCTCGGTGACCTCCGCCCCGGACCCGACCCGGCTGGTCGACGCCGGGGCGGCGGACTTCCTGGCCCCGCCGACCGAGCTGCTGACCCGCTGGCGGGCCGGCCGCTCCGCGCTCGCAGACGCGCTCGCCGACGTACCGGCCGGGGAGAAACTGCCCTGGTACGGCACCCGGATGTCGGCCGCCTCCATGACCACCGCCCGGATCATGGAGACCTGGGCGCACGGCGAGGACGTGGCCGACGCACTCGGCGTCACCCGCGCCCCGACCGTCCGGCTCCGGCACGTCGTACACCTCGGTTTCCGTACCCTCGGGCACGGGTTCGCGGCCCACGGCCGGGCGGTCCCGGCGGTCCCGGTGCGGGTGGAGGTCACCGCGCCCGGCGGCGTCTGGGTCCACGGCCCGGCGGACGCCGCCGACCGGGTCACCGGCCCGGCCCTCGACTTCTGCCTGCTGGTCACCCAGCGCCGGCACCGCGCCGACCTCGACCTGGTCGCCACCGGCCCGGTCGCCGACGCGTGGCTCGACGTGGCGCAGGCGTTCGCCGGCCCGCCCGGGGCCGGCCGCGAGCCGGCGGGTGCCCGGCCCGAGGCGGCACGGCCCGAGGCCGCACGGCCCGAGGCGACCGCGTGAGCCCGCCGCTGCGGGTCGGGAACGCGTCCGGCTTCTACGGCGACCGGGCCACGGCCTGGCGGGAGATGCTCGACGGCGGCGAGCTGGACGTGCTGACCGGCGACTACCTGGCCGAGCTGACCATGCTGATCCTCGGCCGGGACCGGCTGCGCGACCCGGGGCTCGGCTACGCGAGGACGTTCCTGCGCCAGCTTGAGGAATGCCTCGGCACGGCGCTGGAGCAAGGGGTCCGGATCGTGACCAACGCCGGCGGGTTGAACCCCGCCGGGCTGGCCGCCGCGATCGGGTCGCTCGCCGACCGGCTCGGGCTCACCGCCCGCATCGGGTACGTCGAGGGCGACGCCCTGGCCCGACCCGACGCGCTGACCGCGAACGCGTACCTGGGGGCGTTCGGGATCGCCGCGTGCCTCGACGCCGGGGCGGACGTCGTGGTGACCGGACGGGTCACCGACGCGTCCCTGGCGGTCGGGCCGGCGATCGCCCGGTACGGCTGGCGGCGCGACGATCTCGACGCGTTGGCCGGGGCGACCGTGGCCGGGCACCTGATCGAGTGCGGGGCGCAGGTCACCGGCGGCAACTTCAGCTTCTTCACCGAGCTGCCCGACGGCGGCCACCGCCCCGGCTTCCCGATCGCCGAGATCCACCCGGACGGCTCCTCGGTCGTCACCAAGCACCCGGGCACCGGCGGCGCGGTCACCGTGGAGACGGTCACCGCCCAACTGTTGTACGAGGTGGGCGGCCCCGACTACCTGGGCCCGGACGTGGTGACCCGGCTGGACACGGTCGAGCTGACCGCCGACGGGCCGGACCGGGTACGCGTCACCGGGGTCCGGGGCACGCCCCCGCCGCCCACCCTCAAGGTCGGGGTCAACAACCTCGGCGGGTTCCGCAACTCGATGACGTTCGTCCTGTGCGGGCTGGACATCGCGGCCAAGGCGGCCCTGGTGCGGGGCCAACTGGAGGCGGCGGTCGGGGTCGACGGGCTGGAGTTCGTGCTGGCCCGCACCGACCACCCGGATGCGGGCGACACGGAGGCGGCGAGCGCGCTGCTGCACGTACACCTGCGTGACGGCGACAAGACGCGGGCCGGGCGGGCGTTCTCGGCCGCCGCCGTGGAGCTGGCGCTGGCCTCCTACCCGGGCTGCACGCTGACCACGCTGCCCGGCGACGCCACCCCGTACGGGGTGTTCACCGCCGACGCCGTGCCGCAGGACGCGGTGGAGCACGCGGCCGTCCTGCCGTCGGGCGAGCGGGTGCTGATCGCTCCTCCGCCGGTGGTGGCGTGTTTGCAGGGGCCCCCTATACCACAGAATGCGTTAACAAGGGGCCCTTCCTTGCACTCAAGGCGGGGGGCGCTGGGCGAGGTGGTGGGGGCGCGGTCCGGCGACAAGGGCGGCGACGCGAACCTGGGCGTCTGGGCCCGTACGGACGCCACCTGGGCGTGGCTGCGCGGCTGGCTGACCGTCGAGCGGCTGGCCGAGCTGCTGCCGGAGACCGCCCCGCTGACCGTGGAGCGGCACGAGCTGCCGAACCTGCGCGCGATCAACTTCGTGATCCGGGGGCTGCTCGGGCAGGGGGTGGCGGCGTCGACCCGGTTCGACCCGCAGGCGAAGGCGCTGGGCGAGCTGCTGCGCTCCCGCATCGTCGACCTGCCGACGGAGGGAACGGGGTCGTGACCACACTGGACAGCGCGCTCGACCCGTCCGCGCCGGCCTTCCGGGCCAGCCGGGAGGCCCTGCTGGAGCGCCTCGCCGAGCTGGACGCGGCCCTCGACCAGGCCCGCGCTGGCGGCGGCGGGAAGTACGTGGCCCGCCACCACAAGCGCGGCAAGCTGCTGCCCCGGGAGCGGATCGAGCTGCTGCTCGACCCGAACAGCCCGTTCCTGGAGCTGTCACCGGTCGCCGCGTACGGGACGGACTTTCCCGTCGGGGCCAGCGTGGTCACCGGGATCGGCGTGGTCGAGGGCGTGGAGTGCCTGGTCGTCGCCAACGATCCGACGGTACGCGGCGGCGCGGTCAACCCGTGGTCCCTGGCGAAGACCCGGCGGGCCGGGGAGATCGCCCTCGCCAACCGGCTACCGATGGTCAACCTGGTGGAGAGCGCCGGAGCCGACCTGCCCACCCAGGCGGAGATCTTCATCCCCGGCGGGCGGGTGTTCCGCGACCTGACCCGGCTCTCGGCCGAGGGGATCGGCACGGTCAGCGTGGTGTTCGGCAACGCCACGGCCGGCGGCGCATACGTGCCCGGGATGTCCGACCACGTGATCATGATTCGGGACCGGTCGCAGGTCTACCTGGCCGGGCCGCCGCTGGTGAAGATGGCCACGGGCGAGGTCACCGACGACGAGTCCCTCGGCGGCGCCGCCATGCACGCGACCCGTTCTGGCCTGGCCGACTTCCTCGCGGAGGACGAGCGGGACGGCATCCGGCTGGCCCGGCAGTGCGTCCGCCGGCTCAACCGGCGCAAGCAGGGCCCGCCGCCGCGCACCGCGTTCCCCGCGCCGCCGAAGTACGACCCGGAGGAGCTGCTCGGCGTCGTCAGCGCCGACCTGAAGGTGCCGTTCGACCCGCGCGAGGTCCTGGCCCGGGTGCTCGACGGCAGCGAGTTCGACGAGTTCAAGCCCGCGTACGGCACGGCGCTGGTCACCGGGTGGGGCGAGCTGCACGGGTACCCGGTCGGGGTCCTCGCCAACGCCCGGGGCGTGCTGTTCAGCGAGGAGGCGCAGAAGGCGACCCAGTTCATCCAGCTCGCCAACGCCGCCGACACCCCGCTGGTCTTCCTCCAGAACACCACCGGCTACATGGTCGGCGCCGAGTACGAGCAGCGCGGCATCATCAAGCACGGCGCGCTGATGATCAACGCGGTGTCGAACTCGAAGGTGCCGCACCTGACGGTCAACCTGGGCGCGTCGTACGGGGCCGGCAACTACGGCATGTGCGGGCGGGCGTACGAGCCCCGGTTCCTGTTCACCTGGCCGAACGCGAAGTCGGCGGTGATGGGGCCGGCGCAGTTGGCCGGGGTGCTGTCGATCGTGGCCCGGCAGGCCGCCGCCGCCCGGGGGCAGGAGTTCGACGAGGACTCCGATGCCGCCATGCGGATGATGGTCGAGCAGCAGATCGAGTCCCAGTCCGGGGCGCTGTTCCTCTCGGGCCGGCTCTACGACGACGGGGTGATCGACCCCCGGGACACCCGTACCGTCCTCGGGCTCTGCCTGTCAGCCATCCACAGTGGACCAGTGCGGGGTGCCGACGGCTTCGGCGTCTTCCGGATGTGAGGGGCGAATCGTGATCCAGAAGCTGCTGGTGGCCAACCGGGGCGAGATCGCCCGCCGGGTCCTCGCCACCTGCCGGGCGCTCGGCGTCGCCACGGTCGCCGTGCACTCCGACGCCGACGCCGACGCGCCGTTCGTCGCCGAGGCCGACCTGGCCGTACGCCTGCCGGGGAACACGCCCGCCGAGACGTACCTGCGGGTCGATCTCATCCTGGACGCGGCCCGCCGCACCGGAGCGGACGCCGTGCACCCCGGCTACGGCTTCCTCGCCGAGAACGCCGAGTTCGCGGCGGCGGTGACCGACGCGGGCCTGACCTGGGTGGGCCCGCCCGCCAGGGCGATCGCCGCGATGGGCGACAAGGTGGCGGCGAAGGCGCTGCTCGCCGACGCGGGCGTGCCGATGCTGCCCACCTGGACCGATCCTGACGAGATCACCGACTTCCCGGTGCTGGTGAAGGCGTCCGCCGGGGGCGGCGGGCGCGGCATGCGCATCGTCGCCGACCCGGCCGGGCTCGCCGGGGCCGTGGCGAGTGCCCGGCGGGAGGCGGCGGCGGCGTTCGGCGACGGCACGGTCTTCGTCGAGCGGTACGTCGAGCGGGGCCGGCACGTCGAGGTGCAGGTCTTCGGCGACGCCCACGGCACGGTGCTGGCGCTGGGCGAGCGGGACTGCTCGATCCAGCGCCGGCATCAGAAGATCGTCGAGGAGGCCCCGGCGGTCCTGCCGGACGGGGTGCGGCAGCGGCTGCACGCCGCGGCCGTCGCCGCCGCCCGCGCGGTCGGCTACGTGGGCGCGGGCACGGTCGAGTTCCTGCTCGCCCCCGACGGGCAGTTCTTCTTCCTGGAGATGAACACCCGCCTCCAGGTGGAGCACCCGGTCACCGAGGCAGTCACCGGGCTGGACCTGGTACGCCTGCAACTGCTGGTCGCCGAGGGCGGGCCGCTGCCGCTGGCGGCGGCCCCGCCAACCGACGGTCACGCCATCGAGGTACGCCTGTGCGCCGAGGACCCGGCGCACGACTACCGGCCGGCGACGGGGGTCCTGCACCGGTTCGCGGTGCCGCAGGTGGCGGGCGAGTTCGCCCCGACGCGGGGGCTGCGCCTCGACTCGGGGGTGGTCGACGGCTCGACGGTCGGCGTGCACTACGACTCGATGCTGGCGAAGCTGGTCGCCTGGGCCCCGACCCGCGCGGAGGCGACCCGGCTGCTGGCCGGCGCGCTGGCCCGCGCCGAGCTGCACGGGGTGACCACCAACCGGGACCTGCTGGTCCGGGTGCTGCGCAGCGACGAGTTCGGGGCGGCCGAGGTGGACACGGGCTTCCTGGACCGGCACCCCGACGTGTTCGCCCCGCTGCTGCCGGCCGGCGAGCTGCCGCTGGCCGCCCTCGCCGCCGCGCTCGCCGCCGCTGCGGAACGTCGGGCGGCGGCCACGGTGCTCGCCGGGCTCCCCTCCGGCTGGCGCAACGTGCCGGCGTTCCCGCAGTTCACCCGGTACGCCGGGCCGGGCGGCGACGAGATCGAGGTCCGCTACCGCCTGGACCGCACCGGCGCACTCGCCGACTGCTCCGTGTCGCCGGCTGTGACTCTTGTGCAGGCTGTCCCGGACCGGGTGGTCCTCGACGTCGACGGCGTGCGGCACGCGTACTCCGTACACCGGGTGGGGTCTCAGGTCTTCGTGGACGGCCCGAGCGGGGCGGCGAGCCTCACCGAGCTGCCGCGCTTCCCGCTGCCGACGGCGGAGCTGGCCGCCGGGTCGCTGCTCGCGCCGCTGCCCGGCGCGGTGGCCCGGGTGCACGTCGAGGTCGGTCAGCGGGTCGCCGCCGGTGATCTGCTGCTGACCCTGGAGGCGATGAAGCTCGAACACCCCGTGCTCGCCCCCGCCGACGGCGTGGTCGCCGAGCTGCCGGTGCCGGCCGGCGGCCAGGTCGACACCGGCGCCGTGCTGGCCGTGGTAACCGCTTTTGAGGAGGCACCGTCATGAACTTCGACCTCACCGACGAGCAGGAGCAGCTCCGCGACGCCGTCCGGGCGCTGGGCCGCAAGTACGGGCACGGCTACTTCGTCGAGAAGGCGAAGGCCGGCGGGCACACCACCGAGCTGTGGGACGAGGCCGCCCGGCTCGGCTATCTTGGCGTCAACATCCCCACGGAGTACGGCGGCGGGGGCGGCGGCATCACCGAGCTGGCCATCGTCTGCGAGGAGCTGGCCGCCGCCGGCTGCCCGCTGCTGCTGCTCGTGGTCTCCCCCGCCATCGTCGCCACGATCATCACCAAGCACGGCACCGAGGAGCAGCGCACGCGTTTCCTGCCGGCCATGGCGGACGGCACGCTGAAGGTGGTCTTCGCGATCACCGAGCCGGAGGCCGGGTCCAACTTCCACCGGCTCGGCACGGTGGCCCGCCGCGACGGCGACGACTGGCTGCTGACCGGCCGCAAGTGCTACATCTCGGGCGTCGACGAGGCAGGCTACGTGCTGGTGGTGGCCCGCACCGAGGACGCGGCGACCGGCAAGCTGAAGCCGGCGCTGTTCCTCGTGCCGGCCGACGCCCCCGGGCTGACCCGCTCCAAGCTGGACATGGAGATCGTCTCCCCGGAGAACCAGTTCATGCTCTACCTCGACGACGTGCGGTTGCCCGCCGCCGCCCTGGTCGGCGGGTCCCTCGACGCCGGCCTGCCCGCCCTGTTCGCCGGGCTCAACCCGGAGCGGATCACCGTGGCCGCGATGGGCGCGGGCACCGGCCGGTACGCGATCGAGCGCGCCAGCGAGTACGCGGCCACCCGCAAGGTGTGGGGCGGGAGGAGCATCGGCACCCACCAGGGCGTGTCGCACCCGCTCGCCCACGCGGCCGTGCAGGTGGAACTGGCCCGCCTCATGATCTACAAGGCGGCCACGCTGTACGACGCGGGGCGCGATCTGGAGGCCGGCGTCTCCGGCAACATGGCCAAGTACGCCTCCGGCGAGGCCGCCGCGCTGGCGGTGGACACGGCGGTGCAGGCGCTGGGCGGCGCGGGCATGACCACGGAGTACGGGGTGGCGACGCTGCTGGGCGCGGTGCGGGCGGGAAGGATCGCCCCGGTGACCAGGGAAATGATCCTCAGCTTCGTGGCACAGCACGTCCTGGGCCAGGACAAGTCCTACTGACGACCAACCCGGCCCACCCCCTCGGCCCGCTTGGGCCCGCCGCGGTGATCAAGAGGTTTGCGTCATCGGCGAGATCAACTCTGACGCTTTCCTCTTGATCACCGAGGCGGTCAGGTGGTGAGGGTGCCGGCCTTGATGGTCTTGAGGAAGAGGGTCCAGGGGGCGGGGGCGAAGTGCAGCACCGGGCCCTGCTGGTCCTTGCTGTCGCGGACCATGACGGCCTGGGCAGGCGTGGCGACCTCGACGCAGTTGCCGCCTCCGTTGCTGCGCGTGCTCTTCTTCCACGTGACCATGCTCATGGTTGTTCCTCCCCAATCGATGCGATGAGCTTGCGAGAAGCCGCCTCGGTCAGCGCCGACTTTTCCATGCTGGCCCACACCTCCCCGTACGTCGCGACCTCGGCAGGCTTGTCGAGGTAGAGCGCGCCCGTGAGGCTGTCGGAGTAGATCAGTGAGGGCTCGTTCCCGCCGTCGAAGTCAAGGATCGTGAACGTGCCGCTGGTCATGTTGCCGCGATGCAGGCCCGCCGAGGCGGGCACGACCCGCACCGACACGTTGGGCTGCCGGCTGACCGTCACCAGGTGCTGTAGCTGGCCTGCGTCGACGCCCCGCCGCAGCACGGCTTCGTCAAGCAGCACGTCGAACTGCGGAGCGCGGGGCGTGGTGCGGGTCAGAAGGGCCTGCCGACCGAGCCGCACCGCAACGCCACGCTGGATCTCTTCCCTGGTCATCTCTGGGCGGGCCACCTCGTAGACGCGGGTGGCGTACGCCTCGGTCTGCAACAGGCCGGGGACCAACTGCGCTTCAAAGGTGCGCAGACGGGTCGCAGCCGCTTCCAGTCCTACGTACAGCTCGAACCACTCCGGGATGGCGTCGCCGTAGGAGTGCCACCAGCCGCGGGCCTTCGTCTCCTTCGCGAGACCCATCAACGCCTCGGTGATTTCCGGTGACGCTCCGTAGAGGCGGCACATGGCCTCCACGTCCAGTGACCGCATCGACGTCGCGCCGGTCTCGATGCGCCACATCTTCGGCGTCGACCACTCCAGCGCATCGGCCGCAGCCTTGACCGTCATGCGCGCTTCCTCGCGAAGCTGCCGCAGGAAACGCCCGAGTTGTCGCCTCGGGACCGTCGAGCCGGTATCCGTCGTCACTGACCTCTCCCTTCCTGCGACTACATACCGGGCGACGCCTGCGCTCGACATGTAATAACCCCTCGACCACGGTGAGCAACGGAGCCTATCAAAACGAAAGCACCCTAACCGTTCACCCAGAATGTAATGTTGCGCATCGAGCCTCCGCCAGAGAAGCATGAGCACAGGATGTGGCGGTCGGATGACCGTGCGTGGCCCGGCTGCCGCGTCCCCCTCACCCGGAGGAGGCAGGGATGCGCAGACGCATCACCTACGGCCAGTACCTCGCCGCCGTCGCGGCGACCCTCGCCCGCCGGCACCGGCCGATCTGGTCGTGGATCAGGTGGCGGTACGTCTGCAAGTGCGGCAACGAGCTGCCCTGCCGGCAGAAGCACAAGATCCCGATCAGGCGCTGCCACTGGCCGGGTGAACGCGAGTGACCACACCCGGCCCTGCTCCCCACGTGGCTGGCGTGACCGAGTTCCGCGCCGGGATGGTCCTCCACGTGACCCGGGCGGCGAGCCCGCAGTTCGTCCAGCCGATCTTCTTCCGGCTGATCCGCGTGCACGCCGACTGGATCACCTACCACGGCTGGACCTGGCTGCACGGCTACCAGCTCGACGCCAAGGGCGAGGCGGTGGCGCAACGCTCCATCTACGTACAACCTGCGGGGTTGATCGTGCAGAGCCCGCCGCCGGTCCCGGCCCGCCGCCCGCAGCCGACCAGGCCCGCCGTACCCCCCAAGCGCCCGGCCGCCTCGGCGGCGGCCAACCGGGCGGCCCAGAGAGGGGAACGTCGCAGCTGATCTCGACCGGCACCGCCACTCGCGAGAAGGCCGAGGCAGGTGGAGCCCTCATGTTTGCTCTTCAGGGGTGTTTGCTGGCTCAGCAAACAGCCCTGAACCCCAACGTGTTTGCTGGAACCGCGAGTTTGGCAGCACGGCAAACTCGGCTGTACGACAAACTCCCAGGGTGGAGATGACCGAGCCAGGGCTACTCAATGCCGCGCGAGAGCGCCTGACCTCGCTGCTCCCTGGGCACTTCGAGTTGACCGACGCCATGATCGACGGGCAGGCGGGAGCGCCGGACTCGGGCGACGCGCTGTGGCAGTTGAAGGAGCAGCGCAGCGGCTACACGCTGATCCTTGTCGAGGCGAAGACGTCATTCGCGCCCCGGGACGTCGAGAAGATCGAGCAACGCACTTGATCAGTCTTGCTTCGGGCTCTGGCGGCAGAGGTAGACCCGGTAGCCCGCGACCACATCCAGAGAGATCACTTCGACCCCCGCCGGGGTGGACCGGGCGAAGTTGCCCGCCATGACGCTCGACTCGGGCAGGACGTAGGCCACCCGCTCCGCCTGCCGGACCTGGTCACGGTACGGCCGGTAGCGGTCGAAGCCGGGCGCGAGGTCCTCGTCGAGGACCGCGCAGCGGACCTGCTCCGCGCTGCGGTAGGCCAACCGGTTGCACGTCCAGTACTCGGAATAGACATGCGTGAGAGCGGCTGCCCGCAGCCGGTCCAGAAGTTGCCGTTCCTCGTCGGCCTTGTCGGCGTAGTGGGACTGGTAGGCACCCAGTTGCGCCGTGGCGACCAGCAGGCTGGCGATGAGCGCGCCGACGAGCGCAACACAGCCGACGGCCGGGATGACACCACGCCGGGCCGAGCCGGCCGCGCTTTCCCGGGTTGCCTCCTCGCCGCCGGAGGCCGTGACTCCCGCCCTGCCGGCCAGGGAAGTCAGGCCGCCCCACAGGGGCCAGAGAACGGCCGGCAGCGACACCATCGCGTAGTGAAGGTAACGGGCGCTTTCGATCGGCGTCACCGCCGACGCGGAACTCGCCACATACGCGGCCAGGGTCAGCGCGGCACCGGCGAGGAGAGCGAGCCGACCGGCCTGAACCCGGCGTTCACCGAGGTCGGCGCGGCGAATCGCCACTAGCGCGACGACCGCCGCCACGACCATCAGGATCAGGTACGCCGGCCCCCACCACATCTGCCAGGTCGCACAGTGGCTCGGCGCGCACATCCCGGAACTGAGCGGCAGGCCGAGGAGCACGGCGCCGTACCACCTGTCCGGCCACGCAGCCGGCTCGGTCGCGCCGCTGAGGGACAGCAACACCGAGAGGGAATTGGCGTGGTGGAGGTTGAACCAGATCAACGGCGCCGCGCCGAGGAGGAATCCGAAAACCGCCAGGGAGACCCACCGCAGCGTCAGGACTGACCGGCCCACCCAGGCCACGAGCAGCGCGGCGACGACGACGTACGGCAGCGCGAGCCAGTGGGTCCAGACGATGTAACCGGCCAGCAGGCCCCACACGGCAAACATTGTCCTCCGCTTGTCGGGCTCCAGCGCCAGAAGTGCGGACGCCAGCATGAGCCCGGCAACGGCGGTGGCCACGTCGGAATAGCCGCCGGCCCCGATCATCTGATCCTTGATGACGCGGTCGGACCCGAATGCCATGACTGCCATGACGAAGACGGCGAACCACGGGGTGTAGAGCGTGCGCGTCAGCCGGAAGACGAGAAGGAGGAAGACGGCGTACATGGCGAGTGCCGGCAGGCGAAGCACCCACCAGTGGGTGCCGAGAACCTGGATCAGGGGTGCCGCGAGGTACGAGTAGAAGGTGCCCATGTAGTCCTGGCCGTAGAAGAACGTCGGCCAGTGCCGGCCTTCTCCGATGTGTAGGGCGGCCAGACCGGCAGTGCCCTCGTCGCTGTTCGCTGGCGGGACGTCGAGCGCCAGCAGAATCACCCGATACAGGACGCCGGCGAGACCAAGTGCCGCCGCCACCCGGCCAGGAAGCAATTTCCCCAGGCGAACCGACGTAGCCGGCCCCGCTATCGGTTCCCCTGCGGTCCGGTCACGCCCAGCGAGATTATCCATCTCGACCAAGTCTCCGCCCTCCCGCACGGCACGGCTGATGTCGGTTTCCGGGTGGTGATCAAGGAGGAGGGGACTGCGCCCACCCGAGCCGGGGCACCGGTCGCCAGCCGCAGGTGCGCCGCCCCTGTCACCAGCCGCGGGTGCGCCATTCCTCCAGCGCCGGCCGTTCCGCGCCCAGCGTCGTGTCCCGGCCGTGGCCCGGGTAGACCCACGTGTCGTCCGGCAGCCGGTCGAAGACCTTGGTCTTGACGTCGGTGAAAAGCGACTCGAAGTCGTCGGTGTTGCCGAAGGTGTTGCCGACTCCTCCGGGGAAGAGCGAGTCGCCGGTGAACAGGTGCGGGTGGCCGCCCGGGTCGTCGTACAGCAGGGCGACGCCGCCGGGCGTGTGGCCCGTCAGCCGGATGACCTCGAGGGAGACCTCGCCGCAGTGGATGGTGTCGCCGTCGGCCAGGGGCACGTCGGTCGGGACCGTGATGCCGTCCGCGTCGGGCGCCCCGGCGTAGGTGCGCGCACCGGTGGCCGACACGACGTCGGGCAGTCCGTGCTCCCAGTGGTCCCAATGGTGGTGGGTGGTCACCACCGCGTCGAGCCGCCCGCCGCAGAGCTTCAACAAGCGTTCCGGCTCGTTCGCCGCGTCCACCATCAACTGGGCACCCGTCGCGCGGCAGCGCAGCAGGTAGCAGTTGTTGTCGCCCGGCCCGACCGAGATCTTGCTCAGGGTCAATGCCGTCAGCTCGCGCACCCCGGGGGCTGATCCGTCGTATTCCGCCATGATCGGAATGTAGTCCGATCAGCCCGATCCCGGGGGTACGGACTGCCGCGCGGTCAGCTCACCGGCACGGCGGCGTCGCGCAGGGCCCAGAAGCTCGGCCGGTACTGGTCGTGGATGGTCGCCGACTGGATCCGCAGCAGCGCCTCGTCGTTCTCGCGGAGCGCGGCGTTGGAGTAGTTGTGGCTGCCGGCCGCCTCAGCCGCCGCGAGCAGGAACCCGGAACGCTCACCCTTCCGTCGCGGCGACAACGCCCTCCCCCACCCGCCACTCACCATCAAGACGTGACACAGCGCAGTCCACTCGCCCGACGCCACCATCCCAGCGAAACCCCTTTGCTCTGCACCCCTATACGCAACGAATCACGCAGTGCAACCCGCCACCACACCTCTCGACATTCGCGATCTTCCATTTAGCCAGCTAGACGCAGGTGTTGCGCATGGGGGTGCAGAGCAAAGGGGACGCGAGACGTCAGGTGGGGTCGGAGGAGCGTGACGAAGAGTCAGATCAACCGATCATCGGAGGCGGGCTGCGCAGCCATCACTCATCGTGATCGGTGTCGCCAACACGGATCCGAAGGACGGGCCGCATCTGGGCATACTGGGGACATGCGGGGAGATCATGAATTCGAGCAGGCGGCGGACCGGCCGTACGCCGCTTTCGCCCACCACCCGCTGCCGCCCGACCGACCGCCTGCGGGCACTGCGTGGACCCGGCCGACATGGCGCTCTTCGCGCGTACGCCGCTGCGGGAACTGACGCCGGACCAGCTCCGCACGTACCTGATGAACCCGGGCACCTGGGGGGACTGGGGGTCGACGTCGGGCCGCACCTGGCCGGGTTCGCGGACGGGCCGGGCGAGGGCCCCGCCCGGCACCTGGCCGACGTCATCGACGACTGGTCGCCGCCCGTGGTTGGTCAGCCGGTGGCGCGGCAGGCGGCGTCGATGCGGTGCACCGGCCGGACCCGCCGCCCCAGCGCCTCCAGCAGCGAGTCCTCCACGTGGAAGTCGCGCACCCGCAGCCGGTGCCGGGGCAGCTCCTCCTCGCTCGGGCAGAGCACCTGCGCCTGCACCTGGTCGATCGGCACGTACCGGACGCCGCCCTGCTCCTGGAGCAGCACCATGCTCACGTCGTCGACGACCACCACGTGACCGCGCACGTCCTCGGTGACGTCCGGCGCGGTCTGCACGGTGGTGACGGTCAGCGGCAGCACCGGCGTGCTGATCACCGGCAGCGCCGCCCAGACCAGCATCGCCAGCACGGCGGCCTGGGTGATCGAGGCCAACGGCCGGATCACCGCGCCGGGCAGCGGGCCGGCGATGGCGAGCGCGAGCACCGGCGGTACGACGAACAGCGCCACGACCAGCGGTTCCTCCTGCCGCCAGGCGTCGAGCACGGTCGGCGCGAGGAGGAACAGGTACCCGCCGAGCAGGGCCGCGACGATCAGCACCCGCGCCGTCGCCAAATCGTGCAGCCGCTCGGGGCGGAGCTGGAACGCGGCGGCGAACGCGGGCAGCAGCAACGGCAGGTAGAGCAGCGGCCAGGTGACCAGGGCGATCAGGAAGCTGGCCAGCACGAACCAGGTCGGGGTGATGTCCGCCCAGCGGGCGAAGAGCGGGCGACGGTGCCCGGGCAGCCGGTCGACGCTGACGCCGAGCACCGCGCCGAGGGCGAACACCGCGACCAGCCCGGTGGCGAGCAGCCGGGCGGCGGTGGTGAGGAACCCGGCGAGCAGGTTGACCGGGCCGACGTTGGCGACCAGCAGCAGGGTGGTCTGGAGTTCCCCGCCGGCCTCCACGCCGAGCCTGAGCACCGAGAAGACGGCGGGCACGGCCACCACGACCGCCCAGAACGACTGGCTGGCGCGGGCCCGGCGCTCGTCCGCGCCGGGCCCCGGGGCGGGGCGGGGCGTGGGCGGCGCGGCGTCCACGTCGTCACCTCCGGTGGCCGCCGGCGCGGTCATGACGGGCGGACCTTGTCGTCGAAGTCGACCAGCTCCGGGACGTTCAGCGTCGGCGGCTGGGTCTTCGGCTGCCGTAGCCACGGCCCGAGGGTCCGGTGGTACGCGGTGAGCCAGGGGCTGGTCAGCCCCTTGCGCCCCTGTTGGTAGCTCCTGTCGAGGAAGAACGCGACGAGGTCGCGCAGCGCCGGGTCGCTGATCGGCACCCCGACGCCGATCTGCTCGCTGGTGCCGAAGGGCATGTCGACGATCGTGAAGTCCTTCGGATGCCGGGAGAGGAAGCCGGCGAGGATGGTCTCGTCGGAGCTGACCGCGTCGTACCGCCCCTGGAGGATGCCCTCGACGCAGTCGCCGACCTCCTTGACGACGAACACCCGGATCTGGTGCCTGCCCAGCTCGGCCTCGGTGGTCGAGCCGCCGCTGGTGCAGACCTTGTAGCGGGGGTCGCGCAGGTCCTCGATGGTGCGGATGCTGTCCCTGAGCCGGTTGGGGACCATCGCCTCCTGGGTGGTCACCAGGTACGGGCCGGCGAAGCTGATCAGCTTCGCGCGCTCCTCGGTCATCGAGAAGGTGGAGACCACCAGGTCGACCGACCCGCCCTGGAGGGCGGGGATGCGGTCCTCCGTGGACACCGGCACCCACTCGATCCGATGGTCTCCCGCGTAGCCGAGCTGAGCGGCGACGTACCGGGCGATCTCGACGTCGAACCCGGCGTGGATGCCGTCGCGCAGCTCGCCCATCAGCGGGCCGCTCGTGGAGACGCCGATCTTGAGCGTCGGTTGGCCGTAGATGTGCGTCTGGCGCAGCTTGTCGTTGACGGACGGGATCGGGGGCTCCTGCCGGCTGTCGCAGCCGGCGGCTGCCGCAAGCATCAGGGTCAGCGCGACCGCCAGGGTGGTGGCGACGGAACGGACCCGGGACCGGGTGAGAAACTGGTTCATCGGCGACCTCGCTGACCCGTACACCTGCGGGACACCGAGGGTAGCCGAACCGGTCCATTCCCGTGGTCGCCCAGGTGACGGCTCCGGGGGCACGGCGAGGAAGGTCTCCAGGCTGTTGTCGTACGGGAAGTCGTGCCCCGGCGGGCCTGCTGGGTCGCGGCGGTGGCGGCGCGGTGGGCGAGCGCCGGCAGCACGGACAGCCGGGCGGTCGGGCGGGCCCGCAGGGCCGGTGTCCGGGGGTGGCGGTTGACAGGGCGGCAGGCTCCGCCATCCTTGACGGGTGACCCGATTCCCTCGGCCCGATGTGCCCGTCGTGGCGGGCGCCGCGTCGCTGGCGGCGGTCGCCCTGCTGGTGGCACTGGTCTGGTGGCGTCCGCGCAGCATCGTGGCGGTGGTCCTCGCCCTGCTCTGCGTCCTGCTCGTGATGATCGCCGGGGTGTCGGTGACGGAGGGGCGGCACCGCCGCGAGGAGGCCCGCGAACGCGCGGGCGACGAGCCGGCGCAGTGGTCGGGGCAACCCGCCGCCCGGCTCAGCGACGTCGACGCCGACACCCTGGAGGCGCTGGACAGCCGCGACCTGCGGGCCATGCGGGAACGCCGCCAGGGCACGAGCAGGTTCAGCGACCGGTGAGGGTCGGCTCGTACAGCCCGTCGACGCCGCGCCCGGCCAGGCACCGGTACGTCCGGTCCGGGCCGTCCGCCGCCGGCGGCAGCACCTCCAGACGCCAACCGCTGGTGTACGCGATCCCGCTGGTCAGCCGGAACGTCACCGGGTTGCACACCTGGCGCACCTGCGGGTCGGCGGTCACCTCGTCGTGCTCGGCGTCGGCCAGGGCGGCGGGCAGCTCACCCTCGGCGTAGGCCTCCCAGGTGTGCCGGCCGTCGCAGGGCAGCCGGGGCGCCTCCGCCCGGGTGCCGCCCACCCGCATCGGCCCGAAGCACTGCAACTCGGCGACGCACCGCGCGCCCGCCGGCAGCTCGGCGGGGCCCGGCGACCCGGAGACGCAGCCTGGCAGCGCCCCCCACCGGCTGGCGGTCGTCGTGCCGCCCACCGTTACGACGGGCGTGGGCGTCGGCACGACCGGCGCTCCCCCGGCGATCCAGGCCCCGGCGCTCGCCGAGGCGGCCAGCGCGAGCGCCCCCGCGCCGCCGAGGAACCACCGCCGCCACCGGCGCCCGGACGTCGTCGGCACCGTGGGGTGCTCCTCCTCCACCGGGGGGCGCGGGGCGGCACGGCCCGGCTGACTGGTGCCGTAGAGGCCCCCGGACGTGGACGGGCTGCCGGTGGTCACGCCCGTCGGGCCGCCGGAGGCGGGCCCACCGGAGACCGGGGCGCCGCTGACGGGCGCGCTGAACGGGTCCAGTGGCAGGGCGGCGAGCAGGCCGCGCAGCTCCACGGCGGACGGGCGGGTCCTCGGGTCGTTCGCCATGCCGGCCCGCAGCACGTCGACCAGTTCCTCCGGCACCCCGGGCAGCCCGGGGACCGGCTGGTGGAACATCTCCAGCACGGTGACCAGGCTGGGGCTGCGCTCGGACTGCCAGCGGGGCGGCCGGCCGAACATGACGGCGTAGAGGGTGGCGCAGAGCGCGTACACGTCGACGGCGGGCGACGGCGGGCTGTGGTTGAACATCTCCGGCGGCGCGTACGCCGGGGTGAGCACCTCCAGGGTCACCGTCGGGTCGCGCACCTCGGCCAGCACCGCGAGCCCGAAGTCGGCCAGCACCGCCGGGTTGAAGTGGGAGTGCAGGATGTTCGCCGGCTTGACGTCGCGGTGCAGCACGCCGTTGGCGTGCGAGTGGGCCAGCGCGTCGGCGATCTTCACGCCGAGGTCGCGGGTCTCCGCCGGGCCCAGGGGCGAGGTGCGCATCCGTTCGGCGTACGACCCGTCGCAGAGCTCCATGATGAGGTACGGGTGCCGGTCGACGGTGACGCCGACGTCGAAGAGGTCCACCACGTGCGGGTGGGACGACATCCTTCCGGCCGCCCGTGCCTCGCGCAGGAACCGGGCCTGGTCCCGCTCGTTGTCCAGGGTGCGGTTCTCGACCTTGACCGCGACCTCACGCCCGACGGAGATCTGGGTGGCCCGGTAGACGGTCGCGTACCCTCCCCGGGCAAACACCTCCAGATCGGTCAGACCGGGCACGATGGGCAGCCGTAGGGCGCCGGACGGGGTGTCGGTCACTGCTCGAAAATACCTAACCGGTCCGGCGGCTCAGCGGTCCGCGCCCGCGGACCGGGGGGTGCCGTCCGCCGCTGTCGCCGCCGGCTCACCCTGAGTGTCCGTCGGCACGCCCGCCGTCTCACCCGGCGCTCCCGCGGGCACGGCCGTCGCGCGGCGGGCGTCCAGGCGCAGGGCCACGGCGGTGGCGACCGCGCCCAGGCCCTCCCAGAGCGCCACCGTGAAGAACCGCCCCGGGGCGACGTCGGCGAGCACCACGATGGTGAAGACGGTGAAGGTGACCAGCCGGAAGACGACCGTGAACCGGTAGAACGCCCGCCACTCGGTGGCCGTGGCCAGCAGGTAGTAGACCCCCATGTTGAACGACGCCATCGCCGACGCCGTCAGGAACGTGCCGGTGTAGTCCCCGGCGGACCGGCTCTGCGGCACCTCGAAGCCGAGCATGCGCAGCTGCGCCTCCGGCCAGAGCAGCCCGAGCGCGCCCATCAGCAGCGCCAGGACGCCGAAGACCGCGATCGTCCAGCCGGCACTGGAGCGGGGCAGCCTCATCACGCCTCCCGGGCCCGGCACGGCGGCCCCACAGTGGACCACCTCATGGAACTGTCACCGTAGCCGTTACCGCCGACACCCGCATCGGCGGAACCGACAGGATCCTCTCGGCGCACCCACAGCTCCTCCTTACCCCCGCAGGCGCACGCGCAGCGTGTCCGCCGCGAGCCGCTCGCTGCGCTGCTCCGTCGCGTACGCCAGGCGCACCGCTTCCTCGGCCCTGGCCAGCGCCTCGACGGGGCGACCGCAGGCGGCCAGCGCCTCGGCCAGCACGCTCACCGCGATCACCTGGCTGCGCACGTCCTCGGCGGGGACGGCCATGGCCCGGTGTGCCCAGTCCAGCGCCTGTTCGCGCTGGCCGTGGGCGAGCAGCGCGGAAGCGTACCGGGCCATGGTCTGCTGGCGGGAGAACAGCAGCGAGGGCGCGTTCGCGGCGGCGGTGGCCACCGGGGCGAGCAGCCCCACGGCGGTGGCCGGGTCACCGGCGGCGAGCCGGGCGGTGGCCAGCAGCACCCGGGGGCCCACCTGGGCGGGTGCCTGCGGGTTGTGCGGCTCGACGGCGGTCAGCACCGCCCGCGCCGACCGTTCGGCGGTCTCGCAGTCGCCGAGGTCCAGCGCCACGAAGCCGCGCAGCGTGCCGGCCATCCCGGTGAGCAGCGGGTGCGAGGTCCGCTCGGCGTACGACATGGCGTCGGCGAGCAGGTCGGCGGCGTGTTCCGGCTCGCCCAGCCCTCGGGCGACCACCCCCCGCGCCACCAGGGCGAAGCCCCGCCCCCAGTCGTCGGAGACCTCGGCGAAGTCCCGGTACGCCCGGCGGGCCGCCCGGTCGGCCTCGCCCAGCTCGCCCAGTTCCGCCCCGGCGAACGCCTCGACGGCGCGCAGCGTGCCGACGGCCCACGCCTCGCCGACCCGCTCCCCGAACGGCAGGAAGACCCGCGCCAGCCGGCGCGCCTCGCGCAGCCGGCCGGCGAGCAGCCGGGCGAACGCGGTGGTGCCGCGCAGCCAGGCCCGCCCGTAGGGGTCCTTCAGCTCGGCGAAGAGCCGGGCAGCCCGGCCCAGCACCGCGTCGGTGCCGGCGAAGTCGCCCCGGGTGGTGGTGACCCAGGCCAGGTTCTGCAACGACCACGCCTGCCCCCGCCGGTCCTGCGACGTGAGGCTGACCTGGTAGGACGCCGCGAGCCGGCTGCTGGCCTGGCCGAGCCGGCCGGCGATGAAGTCGGCCATGCCGAGCCGGCGCATCGCCGAGGCGCGCAGGTTGGGCAGCCCGCCGGCGGTGGCCACCTGCGACGCCTCCTGCCAGCAGGCCACCGCCCGGCCCTGGTCGCCGAGGGTCTGGTGGGCCTGCCCGGCGAGCAGCAGGGCGCTGGCCCGGGTGCCCGCGTCGTCCCCGGCGTTGGCGGCGATCTTCTCGGCGTAGGCGAGCGCGTCGCCGGGCCGGCCGACCTGGAGCAGCGCACGGGCGTGCACCACCCGGTCGGCGGCGGGCAGCCCGTCCCGGGCCAGCTCGGCGGCGCGTTCGGCGTACTCGACGGCGGCGGCCGGCTCCCCCGCCTGCAAGGACCGGCGGGCGGCCCGGCCCAGCGCGGTCACGCCCAGCGGCGCGACGGTGCGGGCCGGCGCGTCCGGGCGCAGCTTGACGGCGTCGGCGAGCGCGGCGGCCCGCTCGACGTGCTCGGCGACGAACGCGTCCCGGGCGGTGTCGGTGAACCCGCCCGGCGCGGCCGACCCGTCGGGGGCGGCCCAGCGGGCCAGCGCGGCGTGCCGCTCGGCCAGTTCGGCCTTGCTCACCCCGGCGTACGCGGCCTCCCGCATCAGCGGGGTGGCGAACGCGTAGCCGGTGCGGGTGCGGTGCAGCATCCGGCGTTGCAGCAGTTCCTCGACGGCCCGGTCCAGTTCGACGGCGACCACGGCGGCGGGTCGGCCGTCCCGCCCGGCGCGCTGTTCGCGCAGCGCCTCCAGCGCGCCGTCGGGCACGGTGTCGCCGACAACGGCAGCGTCGCGCAGCACCGACCGGGCGTCCGGCGGCAGCGCGTCGATGCGCGCGGCGAGCACGGCGGCGAGGTCGCGGGAGAGCAGCCGGCTGCCCAGCGAGCCGGGGGCGAGCCGCCAGCCGGAGTTGGCCGGGGCGGACCGGTCGGCCACGGCGGTCAGCGCGCCCCGCTCCATGAGCAGGGTGACCAACTCGGCGAGGTAGAACGGGTTGCCCTGGGCGGTGGCGAGCAGCCGGTCGGCGTCGGGCTGCGGCAGCTTCCCGCCGCCGAGGTAGCTGGTGAGCAGCCGGGCCGCGTCGGCGCCGCGCAGCGGGGGCAGGGCGTGCACCTCGGCGTCGGCGACCCGGGTCAGCGCCCCGGCGGTGCGGACCAGCTCGGGGCGGCCGAGCAGCAGCACCAGCACCGGGCCGGCGATGCGGGACAGGGTGACCCCGAGCGCGCGGATGGTCTCGGCGGTGGCGTCGTGCAGGTCGTCGACGAGCACCACCAGCGGCGCCTCGGCGGCCAGGGCGCTGAGCAGGTCGGCCACCGCGTTGGGCACGGCTTCGGCGTCGGCGGGCTGCTGGGCGCCGCCGCCCCACTCGCCCTGGTCGGTCCCGGCGGGCAGGTCAGCGTACCCGAGCAGGGCCAGCAGTTGGTCGGCGGCGACCGGCGGGGCGTCCTCTCCGAGCCGGCCGAGGCGCTGGTTGAGCCGGCGCAGCCGCTCCTCGACGGCGGGCCGGGTCAGCGCGGTGGCCGCGTCGTTGGGCAGGCCCACGGCGGCCCGGACCAGGTCGGCCAGGGGCGCGAGCCGGCGGCGTTCGCCGAACGCGGCGCAGCGCACGGACAGCACCCGGGCGCCGGTGTGCGCGGCGTACCGACCGGCGCCGACGTCGTAGCCGGCGGCGAGGCGTTCCACCTCGGCGGCGAAGCGGGACTTGCCGATGCCCGCCTCGGCGGTCATCAGCAGCACCCGGGGCTCGCCCCGGTCGATGACCTCGGCGACCCGGCCGGCGACCCGGCCGATCTCGGTCTCCCGGCCGACGAACGGGGCCTCGTCGCCGAGGCCGGAGCGGGTGCCGGGGGCGTCGAGGAGGCCGAGCAGCTCGTACGCCTCGACGGGTTCCCGCTTGCCTTTGAGCCGCAGCGGGCGCAGCGCCCGCCAGGACGCCACGTGCCGGGTGGCGGCGGAGGTGCGCGCCCCGGCGTAGACGGCGCCGACGGCGGCGGCGTCGGCGAGCCGGGCGGCGGTGTTGACGGTGTCGCCGATGACGGTGTATTCGATGGCCGCCTGGATGCCGGCGATCACGTCGCCGGTGTTGAGGCCGACGCGCAGGCCGAGCGGCGCGCCGCCGCCCCGCTCGTCGTCGAGCACCCGGCGTACCGCCCGCTGCATGGACAGGGCGGCGCGGACGGCCCGCTCGGCGTCGTCCTCGTGGGCGACGGGCGCACCGAAGACGGCCATGATCCCGTCGCCGGTGAGCTTGTCGACGTGCCCGCCGAACGTCTTGACGGCCCCGGCGAGGGCGGCGAGCACCCGGTCGGTGACCGCGCCGACGCGTTCCGGGTCGAGGTCCTCCGACCACGAGGTGAAGTCGGACAGGTCGCCGAAGAGCACGGTGACGACCCGCCGCTCGGCGGCGGGCAGCGTGGCGGCGGCCGGCAGCGCGGCCCCGCAGTTGTGGCAGAACCGGCCCCCCGGTACGGCGACCGTCCCGCAGACGGGGCAGGTCACGACCGGTCCGCCGGTTCGGGGGGCACCCCCAGGTAGTCCAGCTGCGCGCGGACCGACCACTCGGCCGCCCACCACAGCGACCGGTCGACGTCCGCGTACACCCGGGCCACCACCTCGGGCGCGGTTCGCGCTCCCTCGGCGACCGCCTGCCGCACCTGGTCGAGCCGGGCGCGGCGGTGGGTGAGGTAGAACTCGGCGGCGACCCCGCAGTCGGCCAGCGCCGGGCCGTGTCCCGGCAGCGCCGCGATCCCCCGGTACGTCGAGAGCAGCTCCAGGCTGTCCAGGTACGCCCCGAGGTGCCCGTCGGGGTGGGCGACCACGGTGGTGCCCCGGCCGAGAATGGTGTCGCCGGTGAGCACGATCCGCTCGTCGCCGCGCTCGACGAGGAAGCAGACGGAGTCGGCGGTGTGCCCGGGGGCGGGCAGCGCCCGCACGGTGAGGCCGGCGGCGTGCAGGACGGTGTCGGGGGCCAGCGGCGGCCCGCCGTGGCTGTGTGCCGGGTCGACGGCCCGCACCGGCGCGCCGCCGAGCAGCTCGCGCAGCCGGGGCGAGCCCTCGGTGTGGTCGGGGTGCCCGTGGGTGATCAGGACGGTGGCCACCGGGGCGTGGGCGGCGATCGCGGCCAGGTGCCCGTCGTCGGCGGGCCCCGGGTCGACGACCACGGCGGGCTCGCCGGGCCCGGCCCGCAGCACCCAGGTGTTGGTCCCGTCGAGCGTCATCGGCCCCGGGTTCGGTGCCCGCAGCAGGGTCACCCATCCCGGCAGTTCGTCAGCCAGCGCGGCCACGGCCGCCGTGATGTGCCCGGTCATGCCAGCGATCGTACGACTCCCCCCGCCACTCCCCGCGATCTTGCACTTGCGGCCCGGGATTTGTGCCCGTACGCGGCTTTCGCCCGGGCCCGAAGTGCAAGACCGCGGCGCGAGTGGCGGTCAGGAGACCTCGACGACCAGTTCGACCTCTACCGGGGCGTCGAGGGGGAGTTCCGAGACGCCCACCGCGGAACGGGCGTGGCGGCCCGCCTCTCCGAAGACCGCGCCGAACAGGTCGGACGCGCCGTTGATCACGCCCGGCTGGCCGGTGAAGCCGGGCGCGCTGGCCACGAAGCCGGTCACCTTGACGATCTTGACCACGTTCTCCAGGCCGACCAGCGCGTCGACGGCGGCGAGGCCGTTCAGCGCGCACCGCTGCGCCAGGTCCTTGGCCTGCTCGGCGGAGACCCCCGCCCCGACCTTGCCGGTGGCCAGCAGCTTGCCCTCGGCCATCGGGAGCTGCCCGGAGACGAAGACGTGCTGCCCGGACTGCACGGCCGGCACGTAGCTGGCCACCGGGGGCACCACCTCGGGCAGCGTCAGCCCGAGCTCGGCGAGCTTCGCGTGCGGCCCGTTGCCCACGCCGCTCACGCCTTCGGCCGCTTGAGATACGCGACGAGCTGCTCCGGGTTGGGGCCGGGGACCACGGCGACGAGTTCCCAGCCGTCCTCACCCCAGTTGTCGAGGATCTGCTTGGTCGCGTGGACCAGCAGCGGGACGGTCGAGTATTCCCACTTCTGCATCGGTGCGGGGCTCCCTAGGAGGTGGTGACTGTTTCGGCCCCAGCCTACGATCCGGCGGGACCCCCCGGCGCGGGACGCTGCTCCGGGGCGGCGGGCGGCTCGCCGCAGGGGCCCTCGTGGTCGTACCGCTGGGGGCAGCGCGACCGGTCCGGCAGCAGCAGGTCGCAGAAGACCCGGTGCCGGTTGTTCTGGTCGTCTGCCGTCGAGACGGTGGTCTCCCCCGCGTCCAGCTCGGGCAGGAAGCCGAGCGAGACCGCCACCCGGCCGGCCAGAGCGGTCGCCGTCGCCAGGTCGGCCACCCGGATCGGCAGGTGGATGACGTACCCGGTCTCCTCCTCGTCGCGGGGGCGCTCGGCTGGCCGGCTGAGCGTGCGCAGCATCTCCCCGGGGTCGGTGAGCCGCCGGTAGGAGCGCTCGTTGAACGGCGGGCCGGTGACCGGCCCCTCCTCGCCGGTGGGGCCGGTCCCGGTTCGCCGGGCGCAACCGGCCGGCGGCGGGAACTGGGCTCGGGAGATGTTGTCCGTGTCGCGCATTACTGCCTCCGGGCCTCGCACCTGATCACGTCGTCACCATCCGGCTCGGGCCTTCCGCCGATCCGCCCCCGCGTCGGCACGAACGTAGGGCCGATTTCGGACAGGGACAACGGGGCGCGCATACCCAGATACCGAAAGTCACATATGCGACAGATCGCGGTCCGGTACCGGATGGCGGCGGAGGCGCTTCCGTGATCCTCGTGCCGGTCGGACCGCCCGGGGCCCCACCCTGGGCCGGGTTCACCGCTACCCTTCCCGTCGGACGGGCCACGCAGCCCGGCCGCCTCCGCACTCGCCTTCGCTCGTCCAGCGCTCGCGTCCCGCCGGGACGACGACGCGCCGCACCCCCGGGGGACCGACATGACCCAACCGCCCAACGGCGGCGCCACCGGATCGCCCAGCGGTCCGCCCTCCGGCGACCACACGCCCGGCCCACCCGCCGGGCCGGTCTCCCCCGCCCCGCCCGGCGCCGGCCCGTTCGGCTCGCCGGCCGGCCCCGCTCCGTTCGGCGGCCCGCCGAACCCGGGCGCCGGCCCGCTTCCGCCGCCCCCACCGGGTTACCCGCCGTACCACGCCCCGGTCGCGCCGAAGCAGCGACGGGGCGTGGTCGTCGCCTCCATCGTGGCGGTCCTCGCGCTGCTGCTCTGCGGTGGTGGCGGCGCCGCCGCGTTCTTCACCCTGCGCAGCGCCGAGAACGGTGAGGGCGCGAAGGAGCCGACGGCGGCGGTGGAGAACTTCCTCACCGCCGTCTACCGGGAGCGGGACGCCCGCAAGGCCGCCGGCTACGTCTGCGCCGCCGCCCGCGACGACCGGAAGATCACCGCGAAGGTCACGGAGCTGAAGCGGTACGCCGAGCAGTACGAAGACGCCCGGTTCCGGTGGACCGGCCCGAAGGTGGACAACCAGACCGGTGACCGGGCCACCGTCACCACCAGGGTGACCATGACGACCTCCGACGAGAAGGTCGCCGACCAGGACCTCCGCTTCACCGTGGTGCAGAAGACCGGCTGGTGGGTCTGCGAGATCGCCTGACCGGGCGACGCGGCCGGGTGGATAGGCTCGACGGGTGCGAGCAGCTGAGCGGCCGGCCGACCCGGCCTCCACGCAGTGGCCGGCGCGCCTCCACGTGGTGACCGGCAAGGGTGGCACCGGCAAGACCAGCGTGGCGGCGGCGCTGGCGCTGGCGCTGGCCTCCGACGGCCGGCGCACCCTGCTGGTCGAGGTCGAGGGGCGGCAGGGCATCGCCCAGCTCTTCGGCACCGACCCGCTGCCGTACGCCGAGCGGCACCTCACCGACGCCCCGGGCGGCGGGGAGGTGCGGGCCCTCGCGGTGGACGCCGAGGAGGCCCTGCTGGAATACCTCGACATGTTCTACAAGCTCGGTGCCGCCGGCCGGGCGCTGCGCAAGCTCGGCGCGATCGACTTCGCCACCACCATCGCCCCCGGCCTGCGGGACGTGCTGCTCACCGGCAAGGTCAAGGAGGCGACGACCCGCAGCGCGGGCCAGCGCCGGGCGTACGACGCGGTGGTGCTGGACGCGCCGCCGACCGGGCGGATCGGCCGGTTCCTCAACGTCACGGCGGAGACGGCCCGGCTGGCCAAGGTCGGCCCGATCAAGACCCAGAGCGAGGGGGTCGCCGCGCTGCTGCGCTCCCCGATGACCGCGGTGCACGTGGTGACGCTGCTGGAGGAGATGCCGGTCCAGGAGACGGTGGACGCCATCGCCGAGCTGACCCGGCTCGGCTTCCCGGTGGGGCGGGTGATCGTCAACGCCGCCCGACCGCCGCTGCCCGCCGGCCGGCCGGTGACCGCCGCCGAGCTGCGGCGCGGACTGCTCGCCGGCGGGCTGCCGGCCGACCGGGACACCGTCGCCGGGCTCGCCGCCGAGGCCCGGGACCAGCGGATCCGCCGGGAGTTGGAGGACTCGCTGCGCGGTGACCTGGCCGAGCTGGGGCAACGGATGATCGAGCTGCCGCTGTTGCCCGACGGGGTGGACCGGGCCGGGCTGGATGGGCTGTCCCGGGCGCTCGTCCGGGCGGATTGACTCACACTGGCGGCCGGCACGGCGCGGAGACCGCCCGGAGCCCGATACGCTCGATTGGTGCCTTCCGAAGACGCGGCGCCGCAGCTGGACGTCGACCAGATCCTCGCCGACCCGGGCGTGCGGATCGTGGTGTGCTGCGGGGCGGGCGGGGTGGGCAAGACGACCACCGCCGCCGCGCTCGCGTTGCGTGCCGCCGAGCAGCACGGCCGGCGCACGGTGGTGCTCACCATCGACCCGGCCCGCCGGCTGGCCCAGTCGCTGGGCCTGACCGAGCTGGACAACACGCCCCGCCAGGTCAAGGGCATCGACGTCGAGGCCAGCGGCGGCGAGCTGCACGCCATGATGCTGGACATGAAGCGCACGTTCGACGACGTGGTGCTCCAGCACACCGACCCGGCCACGGCGAAGGAGATCTTCGCCAACCCGTTCTACCAGGCCATGAGCTCGACGTTCGCCGGCACGCAGGAATACATGGCGATGGAGAAGCTCGGCCAGCTGCACGCCCGGGGCGAGTGGGACCTGATCGTGGTGGACACCCCGCCGTCCCGCTCGGCGCTCGACTTCCTGGACGCCCCGGCCCGGCTCTCCCGGTTCCTCGACGGCCGGATGCTGCGGCTGCTGCTGGCCCCGGCGCGCAGCGGGGGCCGCAGCATGTTCAGCCTCGTCACCGCGAGCTTCGGGATGTTCTCGAAGGTGGTGCAGAAGGTGCTCGGCGCGCAGCTGCTCACCGACCTGTCCGGCTTCGTGGCGGCGCTGGACTCGATGTTCGGCGGCTTCCGGCAGCGGGCCGAGCAGACGTACCGGATCCTCCAGGCGCGGGAGACGGCGTTCCTGCTGGTCGCGGCCCCGGAGCCCGACGCGGTCCGGGAGGCGGCATACTTCGCCGGGCGGCTGCGCTCCGAGCGGATGCCGCTGGCGGGGCTGGTGCTCAACCGGGTGCACCGGCCGGCGGCGCCGGCGCTGGACGCCGAGGCGTGCCTGGCCGCCGCGCAGCGGCTGGCCGAGGCCGGCGGGCACGACGGCACGGTCGACGTGCTGCGGGCGCACGCCGCGCTGGCCCAGCAGGCGCTGCGCGAGCAGCGGGTGGCGGCCCGGTTCACGGAGGCGTTCCCGCAGGTGCCGGCGGTGTCGGTGCCGGCGCAGCCCGCCGACGTGCACGACGTCGACGGGCTGCGGACGATCGGCGCGGCGATCAGCCGGCCGTGAGCCGAACCACGATCGGCCGGCCGTGACCTGGCCGGCCGTCAGCCGGTCGGGACGAGGACCTTGTCCTTGCCGGAGCGGTCCTTCGCGTTCTTCTTCATGGCCGCCTCGAACATCTTCCGCCAGCTGGCGACCTGGGGGTGCCGGCGCAGCAGGGCCCGGCGTTCCCGCTCGGTCATGCCGCCCCAGACCCCGAACTCGATCCGGTTGTCGAGCGCGTCGGCCAGGCACTCGTAGCGAACTGGGCAGCTCCGGCAGATCCGCTTCGCCACGTTCTGTTCAGCGCCCTGTACGAACAGCGCGTCCGGGTCCCCGTTCTGACACGCCGCCAGTGACGGCCAGTCAGTGATCATGCCCATGTGTACACGTCCCCCCTTGCAGTACCTACCGACGTCGCGCGACCAGCCGTCGAATCCCCCCGGTCGTCCGCCCGGCCTCCCCAGGGCGGCACGGACGACGTGTGGCTGTCGCCGCCACCATCATGCTCCGTAGTCGACTGATTACGCAACGTTGTCGGCAAAATCCATCATTACGGACATCCCCGGCTTCCCGGGCCTTCGGCCCCCGTCTACCCGGCCGCAGTACGTGAAAACGCTGCGCCGCTCCTCCGATCGGTGGAGACTTGTGGCGGATCCGCGCAACCCCGCACCAGGGCTCGTGCGTTTAGCACAACGAGGTCGGCGCGCGCAGGAAATGGGGAAAAGACGCCCCAGCGCCCCTCGTTCCCTACTCGCGTACCCTGTCGAGGTGACCTGGATGCGGAAACGTGACCATAATGTGCTGACCAACACCGCATCGCTGCTCGTCTGTGGCCTGTTGGCCGGCGTGGTGGTCGCGGCGGCGGCCTTCCCCGCGGTGGCGATGTCCGGGCTGGCCGCAAAGGCCGGCGCGGAGACCTTCGGGGCGTTGCCCAAGGAGCTGCTGGTGGGCCAGGCGCCCCAGATCAGCTACCTGCTCGCCTCCGACGCCAAGACACCGCTCGCGACCATGTACGACGAGAACCGGCGCGACGTGAAGTTCACGGACATCGGGCCGTACATGCCGAAGGCGATCATCGCCGCCGAGGACCACGACTTCTACAAGCACAACGGCGTCGACCTCAACGGCATCGCCCGGGCGTTCGTCAACAACCAGTCCGGCGCGAGCTCCCAGCAGGGCGCGTCGACGCTGACGATGCAGTACGTCCGGCTGGCCATCGCCTACTCGGCCACCCACCCGGCCGACGTCGTCGCCGCGACCGAGGACACCAGCGCCCGCAAGCTGCGCGAGATGCGGCTGGCCCTCCAGGTCGACAAGGAGTTCTCCAAGGACGAGATCCTCACCCGTTACCTGAACCTCGCCTCCTTCGGCAACGGCGCGTACGGGATCTACGCCGCCAGCCAGGTCTACTTCGGCAAGCCGCCGAGCAAGCTCAAGATCGAGGAAGCGGCCATGCTCGCCGGCATGGTGAAGGCCCCGAGCACGAACGACCCGACCACCAAAACCGGGTACCCGCTCGCCCTGGACCGGCGCAACTACGTCATCGACAACATGGTCAAGACCGGTGCGATCACCAAGGAGGAGGGCGAGGCGGCCAAGGCCACCAAGATGGTGATCAAGGACAAGACCACCCCGAACGGCTGCGTCGCCACCAACAAGAAGGAGTGGGGCTTCTTCTGCGACTACTTCTACCGCTGGTGGATGCAGCAGGAGACGTTCGGCTCGACCTCGTACGACCGGGAGCGGCGGCTCAAGAGCGGCGGCTACACGATCGTCACCAGCCTCGACGTGCAGGCGCAGAACGGCGCCGACAAGGCGGTCCGCAAGAACCTGGGCGTCAACAGCAAGGCGGCCCGGATGGTCGCGGTCGTCGAGCCGGGCACCGGCCGGGTCCGCGCGCTCTCGGTGAACCGCAACTTCAAGATCGACGACCCGAAGAAGCCGCAGAACAAGCTGAGCACCGACCCGCGCAAGCGCAGCAAGGGCATCCGGGGCAACTACCCCAACACGGTGAACCCGCTGCTCACCGGCGGCGGCGACATCAAGGGCTACCAGGCCGGCTCGACCTTCAAGATCTTCTCGATCGTGGCCGCGCTGGAGAAGGGCGTCCCGCTCAGCTACACGATCAACTCGCCGAAGCAGTTCAAGTCGGAATACATCATCGACAGCAGCAGCCCTGCGGCCTGCCAGGGCCACTTCTACTGCCCGACCAACGCCAGCGAGTCGATGGCCGGCGTACACAACATGTGGAGCGCGTTCGGCCGCTCGGTGAACACCTTCTTCGTCCCGCTCCAGCAGCAGGTCGGCGCGGAGAACGTGGTGAAGGCTGCGCAGAAGCTGGGCATCCAGTTCCGCTCCAGCGAGGACGCGGACTTCGCCAACAACAAGGAGGCGGCGCACCAGTGGGGCGCGTTCACCCTCGGCGTCTCGGCCACCACCCCGCTGGACCTGGCCAACGCGTACGCGACCCTCGCGGCCGACGGAAAATACTGCGAGCCGATCCCGGTGCAGGAGATCAAGGGCCCGGACGGCAAGAAGCTGGACATCGCCAACCCGCGCTGCGAGCAGCGGATCAGCACCGACGTCGCCCGCGCGGCCGTCGACGCGGCCCGCTGCCCGGTCGGCGACCGGTCGTCCACCTCCCGCTGCACCGGCGCCACCGCCCCCAACGTGCGCGGCATCGTCGGCAAGCCGGTGGCCGGCAAGTCCGGCACCACCGACTCGGAGAAGACCTCGTCGCTGGTCGCGATGACCAAGCAATATTCGGTCGCCGGCATCATGGCCGACCCGGACTGGCCGCAGACCAACCAGCAGATGGGCCACGACACCCCGACGGGCATCAACCCCCCGGTGTACGAGACGCTGCGCGACGCCATGAAGGGCAAGAAGGGCATCGAGTTCACCCCGCCCAGCGGCAAGATCATGGAGGGTGACCAGCGCTCGATCCCCGACGTGAAGTGCGTGGACGTCGAGACCGCGAAGGACCGGCTGCGGGGCGCCGGCTTCGACCCGGTGGTCTCCTCGGCCCGGGTGCCGTCGAGCTGCGCGGCCGGCAAGGCCGCCGGCACCAGCCCGAACGGGCGCACCATCAAGGGCGGCGTGGTGGTCATCGAGGTCAGCAGCGGCAGCGGCAACACGGACACCCCGCCGGCCAACGGCGGCACCAGCCCGAGTAGCCCACCCGGCCAGGGCGGCCGACCGGGTCGCAACGGCTGACCGGCCGCACCCCACGCGTGTGACAACGCGACGGGCGGGCACCCCTGGTCGGGGTGCCCGCCCGTCTTCGTGGCCCCGGTCGCCGGGACCGGTCAGCCGATCGCCAGCGCGTCCCGGACGGCGGGGTCGACGGGCGAGCGGACCGCCGACGGCCGCCCGCTGACCGCGTCCCACGACGCCTTCCCGCTGGCGAAGTAGTCGCGGACCGCCTTCTCGGCGAGCAGGGCCGCCGGGCAGCCCGCACACCGGGCGGCCACCCCGTCGACGTCGACGCCGAGGCTGCGGCACAGCGTCACCGCCCGCGACAGGTGGTAGGACTGGGTGACGATCAGCGCCCGGGTCACCCGTACACCTGACGCGCCCGGGCGCAGCTGTCGTAGGTGTCCAGGCCGAAGGGGTCGGCCACCACGCGCCGGGGGTCCACACCGAGTTCGGTCAGGTACGACGTCATCACCGTCGGCTCGTCGCCGGATGCGCCCACGACAGCCAGGCGCGTCAGACGCCGCCGCCAACAGGTCGGACGACCCGCCTCACCGGCTTCCCCGCTCGCCGGCACCCGCGTCAGAGGCCGAGTTGGCGGCGTACCTCGGTGGCCACCCGGCCCCCCTCGGCCCGGCCGGCCACCGCGGCCTGGGCCGCCTTCATCGCCGGGCCCATCTGCGCCTTGCCGGTGAACCCACCGGCGGCGAGCGCCTCCGCGACCAGCTCGGCCAGCTCGCCGTCGGGGAGCTGCTTCGGCAGGTACCGGTCCAGCACCTCACCCTCGGCGGTCTCCTTCGCGGCCTGCTCGGCGCGCCCGGCGTCAGCGAAGGCGGTGGCGGCCTCGCGCCGCTTCTTCGCCTCCTTGGTCAGCACCGCGAGCACCTCGTCGTCGGTGAGCTCGCGCTTGGCCTTGCCGGCGACCTCGGCCGTGCCGACGGCCGCCAGGGCCATCCGCAGGGTGGAGGTGGTCAGCTCGTCGCGCGCCTTCAGGGCGGCGCGCATGTCGGCGGTGAGGCGGTCCTTCAGCGTGCTCATGGACGGTGAAACTACCCTGAACGGCATGCGAAAGCGCACACTATTCCGACTCGGCGCGGGCACCATCGCGGCCGGAGCGGCAACCCTGGCATACGCGTCACTCGTCGAGCGCAACCTGTTCACCCTGCGCCGGTTCGACGTGCCGGTGCTGCCGGCCGACACCGAGCCGCTGCGCGTGCTGCACCTGTCGGACCTGCACATGATGCCCGAGCAGCGGCGCAAGCAGGACTGGGTGGCTTCGCTGGCGGCGCTCGACCCGGACCTGGTCGTGGTCACCGGCGACAACATGGCCCACCCGGGCGCGGTACCCGGCGTGCTGCGCGCCCTCCAGCCGCTGCTGGACTTCCCCGGGGCCTTCGTGTTCGGCTCGAACGACTACACCGGGCCGGTGCTGAAGAACCCGTTCAGCTACTTCCTGCCCGAGCGGGAGTACAGCGCGGGCGCCGAGCTGCCGTACGACGAGCTGCGCGACGTCTTCGCCGGTGCCGGCTGGGCGGACCTGAACAACGCCCGGACTACGCTCAAGGCGGGCGGGCGACCGATCGAGCTGGTCGGCGTCGACGACCCGCACATCGCGCGGGACGACTACCCGGCCGTGGCCGGCCCCGTCTCCGCGTCGGCGGAGCTGTCGATCGCGCTGTCCCACTCCCCCGAGCCGGCCGTGCTCGACCAGATGGCCGCCGACGGCTTCGACCTGCTGCTGGCCGGTCACACCCACGGCGGGCAGGTCTGCGTGCCGGGCTTCGGGGCGCTGGTGACCAACTGCGGGCTGCCCCGGTCGATGGCGAAGGGCCTGCACCGCTGGCCGGGCTCGGACGCCTGGCTGCACGTCTCGGCCGGCCTGGGCACCCACCCGACCGCGCCGGTCCGGTTCGCCTGCCGGCCCGAGGCGAGCATCCTCACCCTGATCCCCCGCTGACGCTCGTGGCTTCGGGCCCCGGCTTCGGGCCCCGGGCCTCGGTCTGGGGCGGTCGGGGGCCGCGGCCGGGCTGCGGCCCGCGTTCGGCGGGCCGACGATGTGATGTACGCCGCCTAGGGAGCTGCCCCGTTCGCGCTACCGCTCCCGACCCTTGGTATCGGAACGGGGTCTCTCAGGGCGGCCCCGGCGGCGGGGTCGGATAGCGCGGCTGGTCACCGGCCCTGCGGTCGGGCTCGTCCCGGGGTCGGTGGAGGGCTACCGGTGGGGCTCCCGGCGGGCGGCGCGAGAGGTGGGGGTACCGAGTTTGACCATCGGGGCGGGTGGGCTAGTATTTGTCCGCACGCCTCGGGGTGTGGCGCAGCTTGGTAGCGCGCTTCGTTCGGGACGAAGAGGTCGTCGGTTCGAATCCGGCCACCCCGACCGAGGGAATCGGGCCAGGTGAGACAGCATCTCACCTGGCCCGATACTGCATTGCTAACACCCCGCTTCAGCGATCCACCTCGATCGCCTCTAGCCTTCCTCGGCTTCGTTCCGCTCGATCGTCAGCGGAAAGTCAGCGAAGGACTCTCGGACCCGGTCCAGATCTCGACCACGCTCGATCGGTACACGCACGCGTTCGAGGCGGGTGCCGTGGTCCGCGAGCGGCGGCCGTTACCTTCAATCAGTCATCGATGTACCGTCAGTAGTGGTTGTCCGCTGACGAAAGCTGAGCGGGTTCGTCATTCCGGCTGGGAGCGCCGTTGTGTCGCACGTCGATCCGCGTTTCGGGGCTCGCTTGCGGGCGCTGCGTGCCGGCCGGGGTCTGTCGCTGCGGGCGCTCGGGCAGCTCGCGCACCGGGGCAAGAGCCACCTGCATGATCTGGAGACGGGTGCCAAGGCTCCGACGCCCGAGACGGCCCAACATCTCGATGAGGTTCTTCAGGCCGGCGGTGTGCTCGCGCGGCTTGTTGGTCAGCCTGTCGACCATGATGCCGAGGCCGACGATCTGCTCGCTCGGGTGCGGGCCAGCGATGTGAGCGCCGAAACGCTCGCCCGCATCGAGGCGAGCGTCGACGACCTGGCGAGCGCGTACGCGACGACCCCGCCGGTGGAGTTGCTGCCGATGGTGCGCAGGTACCTGGCGTACGTGGGTCGGCTGCTCGACGGCCGGGGGACCCTGGCGCAGCGGCGGCGTCTGATCGTTGCCGGCGGCTGGTTGACCGTGCTGCGGGCGACGGTGCACATCGACCTTCAGCAGCGTTCCGCAGCCGACACACACCTGGTCGCCGCAGCGGCGCTCGCCGAACATGCCGAACATGCGGAGATCCAGGCGTGGTGTCTGGAGACCCGGGCGTGGGACCGTCTCACCCAGGGTGAGCACCGGCAGGCGATCGACCTGTCTCAGCAGGCCCAGCGGGTGGCACCTCGGGGCAGTTCGGCGCACATCCAGGCGACGGCGCAGGAGGCGCGGGGGTGGGCGCGGGTGGGTGACGTGCGGCGGACCCGTGACGGGCTGGACCGCCTGGAGCGGTTGACCGCGAACCTGCCGGTGCCGGAGCGGGCCGAGCATCACTACCGGTACGACCCGACGAAGGCGCTGGCGTACACGGCGACGACGCTGTCGTGGGCGGGTGACCCGGCTGCCGAGCAGGTGGCCCGGGTGGCGTTGGCGGAGTTGGACCCGCGCGGTGACGGGGGTGACCGGCCACGGCGGTCCGCGTCTGCCCGCCTTGACCTGGCCCTGGCCTTGATAGCTGCCGACCAGCCGGACGAGGCCAGCGCGGTCGCCGGTGAGGCGATCCGTTCCGGGCGGGTGGCACCGTCGAACTGGTGGCGGGCTCACGAGGTGCTCCGGCGGGTCGAGCAGACCGACGCGACAGAGGCGTCGGTGCTGCGCGAGGTGTACGAGGCGTACCGGCCCGCCGGCTGACAGAGGACAGCCGACCCGCCCAGCGGACAACCAACACCTTTGAGTAACCGCCCGATCGCTCAATGCTGTGAGCAAGAGCGGGATTGACGCGGACACACCAGAGCGCTGAGACCCGCTTGGAGCCGGGCGCGGTGGTGTCGGTCCTTCCACGAGCACGCCGCCGCGCCCCTACCAGCGGAGGTGGGGAATGGGCGACACCGGTCCGGTCGAGGGCAGCAGGGGCGAGCAGATCCAGCAGGCGGAACGGGAAGCCGCCCGACGGCGGATCCTGGCGCAGGCCGAGCAGGAACGGATACCGGCCGAGGAGACCACCCGGGCGGTGCCCGATCGGCGGTGGCGTCGTGAACAGCCTTGAGCTGTTGCCGGTCGGCCGTCGGGTGGCGTACTGGCGGGGGCGGCGGAAGTTGTCGCAGCAGGTGTTCGCCGATCGGCTGGGCAAGTCCAAGAGCTGGGTCGACAAGGTCGAGCGGGGCGTCCGGTCCCTCGACAGGGTCTCCACCCTCCACGACATCGCCGCCGTCCTACGGATCGACGCGGCGGTGCTGCTCGGCCGGGACACCCGGCCCGCCGACGTGACGGGGCGGGTCGAGGGCGTCGAACAGGTCCGGGAGGCCCTGTCGACGTACGACATAGCGGTGGGTCACTCGGTGACCAACCGTGCCGTGGTGCCGGCGGATCGACTCGCGCGGGCTGCTGCCCACGCGTGGATCAGTTTCCAGCATGCCCGGTACGCGCAGGTGACCGCGATGGTCCCAGAGCTGTTGGCCGGCGCGCAGCGCGCGCACGCCGACGACCCTGAGCAGGCGCGGGCAACGCTGGTGGAGGCGTACCGGGTGACCGCTTCGCTGCTGACGAAGCTGGGCGAGGCCGGCTTGGCCTGGCTGGCCGCCGACCGGGCCATGCTCACCGCCACCGGCGATCCCGTCCTGGTGGCCGCCGCCACCGTGCAACTCGGCCAGGCGCTCCGCGCCTGCGGGCGGACACGAGCAGCCGTGTCGACGGCCCAGGCCGCCGCGTACCGGATCGCCCCGCCCGACCCCGACGACGCGCCACCGCCGGAGCTGTCGCTGTGCGGGACGCTGCTCGTCCAAGCCGCGTTGGCCGCCGCCCGCCACGGCGACGACCGCACCGCCGCCGACCTGATCGACGAGGCTGCCGCCATGGCCGCCCGCGTCGGCGACGGCCACGACCACCACCGGACCGCGTTCGGGCCAACCGCCGTGGACCTGGCCCGGGTCGCCGCCGCTCTCGACCTCGGCAACGCCCACGAAGCCGTCGCCTGGCACAGAAAGGCCACCAAGCGGGACGGATGGCGGTGGCTACCTGCCGAACACCGCGCCGCGCACCTGCTCGACGCCGCCCGCGCATACCTCCATACCGACGACCCCACCAACGCGGCGCGGGCCCTGGTCGAGGCGGACCGGACAGCACCGGCCGAGATACGACACCGCCCCGCCGCCCGGAAGATCGTCGCCCAGGTCGCCCGCGACCCACACGCCCCGGCCACCATCATCCAACTCGCCGTCGTCCTCGGGGTGACCTGACCATGACCGCGCCGTTCCTGTCCCTGGCCCAGATCCGCAACCGGCTGACCCTCACCGCCCGCCAGATCCTCCGCCACCACCAACCCGGCACCGACGGGCGTTGCCCGATCTGCCGGACGTCGGGATGCACCGTGGCCGCAGCCGCCCGCAACGTCATCGACACCGCCGAGGAAGTACGGCAGCGGAATACAGCAGCCCAGCCAGCCACACCGGACCGGGACGACCCTCAGCAGACCGGATGACCTCGGATGACACCCGATCCGACCGGCCGTCCCGCTGCGACTGCCCGCTGAGAGCGCGCTTACGCGAGGCCCGCTCAGCCGCCAGAGGACTCTGGCCCGCGCCGCCATGCCTCCCCCTGGACGGCATGACGCTCTGCCGCGTACCGTTCCTGGGTGAATTTGGCCTCGCGGGCCGCGGCCGAGTCTTCGGGCGAGGACAGCCGCCTCCGGTCGCGCCAGCCGACGAGAACGAAGGTCACGATCAGCAGCACGGCGAAAACCGCGAGGGACACCAGCACCGGCTTCATGCCATCGACGCTACGCTCTACGCGCCAGCGTGCGCCTCTCCCCGGCGTTTCTCCGCGCTGCCGTACGTGCGTCCGCTGCCCTGACGGGTGGTGCTGGCCGCGCTCGGCCCGGGCGGTGCTGGTGCCACTGATGGTGCGTCGTCACCGCCGGCTGGGCCGGCCCGCCACGGGTGACGGGCCGGCGTGAGCGGTCGTACGGCGGCTCAGTACGCGTACGTGACCGAGATGGTGACGTTGGGGCAGGAGCTCGCCCAGCTCGTCAGGGCGTCCTTCTCGGCCGTGTCGACGGTGAGCCGCCAGCGGGTCTTGGTGGCCACCCACTCGTTGACGTAGCGGCAGCGGGCGGAGCTGTACGACGGCATCCACGTCGCCGGGTCCTGGTCGCCCTTGGACTGGTTGACGTTGTCGGTCACCGCGACCAGCGGGCGGGAGTCGTCGAGGTCGTTCGCGTACGCCTGGCGGCGGCTGGTGGACCAGTTGCGGGCGCCGGAGTCCCACGCCTCGGCGAGCGGCACCATGTGGTCGATGTCGACGTCGCCGGTGGCCGTCCAGTAGGCGTTGTCGTAGTAGGAGTACCAGCGTCCGCCGGAGAGCGTGCAGGTGCCGCTGATCGTGGGCGCGGAGACCGCCTCGGCGAGCAGCACCTCGTTGCGGGTGTGGCAGCCGTCACCGTCGGCGTCGATCCAGTGCGGGAAGAGGTCCCGGCTGTAGCCGGTGCGGATCTCGGTGGCCACCGGCAGGGCCGCGACGGCGGTTTGCAGGGGCGCGGAGTAGCTGGCGGCCCAGGCGGGATCGGCCAGGCCGATGGCGGCGGCGAGGGTGGCGGCGAGGGTGGTCGCGGCCACGCGCGGCGTGCGGTTCATGGTGCTCCGTCCGGGTAGGCGGGATGCATCGTCTCCCCTGTATATAGACAGAGGCGACATTCCCACAACCAGAACCCGCAGGTGAACGCTTCACGAACCCTCACCCGAGGCGGCTCCGCCGCGCCTCAGGCAAGCAGGTCGAGCATCCAGTGCCGGGTCCGGAAGACTTGGCCCCGGAACGGCGTCTCCCGCTCCCCGAGCAGGACGAACCCGAGCGACCGGCAGAGGCCGTTCGAGGGCGCGTTGTCGACTCCCGGAAAGGCGTGCACCGGTGACCAGCCGCCCGCCCGGCGGGCCTCGTCGAGCAGCATCCGGACCGCCCGCCCGGCCACGCCCCGCCCCTGGTGTTCGGGCAGCACCATCCAGCCGATCTCGGCGGCGGGTGCGCCGTCGATCTCGTGCCGGTGGAGGGTCACCGTGCCGGCCACCGCCGCCGGGTCGGCCGGGTCGGGCACGATCATTCTGATCAGGCCGGCACCGCGCGCCACCAGGTCCAGGTCGTGCCGGACCTGACCGGCCAGGGACTCCTCCGGCATCGGTCCGCCGAGGTCGGCCATCATCACCGGGTCGCAGCGCATCCGGCGGTACGCGTCGACGTCACCGTCGTCGACATCCCGGAGCAGCACGCGTACGCCTCAGTCGTTCAGCTCGGTGCGCCGGATCTCGGCGAACGCGGCGGTCAGCAGGCCGTCGAGCGGCTGGTCCGGCGCGGCCGGCGGCTGGTCCGGCGCATTGGCAGGCCGGTTCGTCGCGGTCGCCGGCCGGTTCGTCGCGGCCAGCAGGTCGACGAGGAGCAGCGGCGCGTGCCGGGCCAGCGCGGCCGGGTCGGGCGGGGTGGGGTCGTCGTCCGGGTCGTACACGCCGAGAGCGCCGGCCAGCAGCACCAGCACCACGTGCGGGTCGACGTCCGGCCGCCAGGTCGCCGCGCCCCGGACGCACGCCTCCAGCACCTGCCGGACGTCGTCACCGTCCAGCCCGTCGGGGTGGGTCTCCTCCAGCAGCAGGCGGACCACCGCGCCGAGGACCAAGCCGGACCGGTCCGCCCGGGCGAGCAGGTCGACCGCCTCGTCGTACGCCTCGGGGTCCCGGGCGCGGACGGCCGCCACGGCGTCGGTGGCCGCGCGGCCGATCTCGCGGGCCGGCGCGGGCAGGTGTCGCCAGGTCGTCGTCATCGCCCCCAGGATGGCAGACCCACCAAGAGGGTCTGACGTTGGCGGCCGGCTCCCCCCTCATGAGAGCCGGCCGCCTCGCCTTGCCGGCCGGACGACCGGGCCGTCCGGCCAACGGACAGCGTCAGCAGTTGGTGTAGCTGCCGCTGCTCCCCCACGAGCAGGAGTCGATCTGCTTGCCGGCCGTGTCGCGCACGTACGCGGCGTCGCCGGTGTTGTTCCAGATGTACGCCTCAGACCCCCAGTACCGGTTGGTCGAGGTGTTGGTGCCCTTGCCGGTGTGGATGGTGACGCTGGCCCCGGCGGCGAGCTTGAAGTCACCGCTGAACGTGTACACGTGGCTCGACTTGTCGCGCAGCGTCCACGACTTGAGGTTGACGGTCGTGGTCTTGCGGTTGGTCAGCTTCACGTACTCGGCGTTCAGGCTGCTGCTCGACCGGTTGTCGGTGCCCGGCGAGTTGTAGTAGACCTTGGTGATCTGGATCGCCGGGGTGGCGGCCTGCGCGGGCGCGGCCAGGGTGAGCGAACCACCGACGGTGACGGCGAGAGCCACGGCGATGCCGGTCAGCCTCTTCTTCAACACGATCCCCCACATGCTGACGGCCGGCCCTCGACGGTGGCCGGCGGAACGTGAGCAGAGGCTATCGGCGTCGCACGACCACTGTGGACGGTTCCGGGCCCGCGTCGGCAACTACACCCGCAGGGCCCACCGATCGCGGCCGAACGGCACCGCCGGCCGACGCGAACGGCGACACAGCGCAACGCGAACGGTGGCACGGCACAGCGCGAACGGTGGCATGCCGCGACGCGAACGGCAGCGCCGGGCGACGTCCCGGGCGGGCGACCATCACCCGGCAAGCGTGGCCGCCACCAACGAGTCGACGGCGGCGCGTTCCCTCCGGTCGGCGTGCATGTTCGAGCCGTACGCGACGCACCAGAGCGGTTCGCTCACGGCGGTGGGCCGGAGACGCGGCTGTCAGAACGCGCCGGTGCGGGCCGCCGCGTGGCTCACCTGCACGGTGTGCGTGACGCAGCCGGCGTCGGCGACGAGGTGCAGCAGGAAGGCGGTGGGTTCGAGGGCGTACCCCATCTCGTCGCCCTCGTCGAGGGTGAGCGACGACTGCCGCCAGGTGCTCGGCGCGGTGGTCAGCACCGTGCCGGCGAAGCCGACCGTGATCGGGCGGTGCACGTGCCCGGCGACGACCCGGACGACGTGCGGGTGCGCGGCCACCACCTTGGCCAGGTCGTCGCCGTCGCGCAGGCGCATGCCGTCGAGGTAGGGCAGGCCCACCGGGACGGGCGGGTGGTGCAGGCAGACGACGGCGGGCAGCTCGGCCCGGCGGGCCAGCGTCTCGTCGAGCCAGGCGAGCTGCTCGGGGCCGAGCCGGCCGGCCGGCTCGCCGGGGGTCGCGGAGTCCAGCACGACGATGGTCGCGCCGGGCTGCTCGACGGCGTAGTGGGCCTGGTAGCCGCCGCCGAGGTGCGGCGTGCCGCCGAAGACGTCGAGCAGCGACTCGCGGTCGTCGTGGTTGCCGGCGACCAGGTGCACCGGCACGGGGAACCGGGCGATCAGGTCGCGCAGCGCGACGTACTCCTCGGGGCTGCCGTGCTCGGCGAGGTCGCCGGTGATGACGACGTGGTCGGGGCGGGGACGCAGGCCGAGCACCCGGCCGAGCGCCCGGTGCAGCGCGGCGGCGGGCTCGGCGGCCAGCGGGCCGGTGGTGAGGTGGGTGTCGCTGAGCTGGGCGATGAGCATCGCGTGCCTCCAGGTCGACCGGTGCCTCAAGGCTATCGCCGCCGCCCGCCGCCCACGGCCCGCGTCCACAGCCGGCGTCCACAGCCTGTGGATAGCACATGTGTACGAAGAAAACGATCTTGGCAACGGGCCGCTGAGCTGCGGTGAGTACGCTTGGTCGGGCCACTTCCCTCCCCCGTCAGGAACCACGTGCGCGCAGCTCACCACCGGGTCGTCCGGGACGTCACGGTCCGCCTGCCGATGGCGTCGACCGCCGTCGAGGCGTGCCAGTGGACCGTCGCCGCGCTGGCCCGGTACGCGCCGGCCACCATCTCCGTGCTGCTCCAGGTGCACGACCGGCTCCGCTGCGTGGCCGCCACCGGCGCCTGGCAGGTCTTCTCCACCGTCCCGCCGAAAGCCGGCGTCGTCGGCCGGGTCTACGCCTCCGGCGAGCCCGCCACCGTCGGAGACGTCACCGCCGACCCCGACTACCTCCCGGTACGCCCCGACGTGACCACCGAGGTCTGCGTGCCGGTGCTCGACCCGGCGGGCCGACCGATCGGGGTCCTCGACCTCCAGTGGTCCGACCCGGTCGAGCTGGACGCGTGGCGGGAGACCGCCGAACGTGTCGCCGCCCGGCTCGGCGCCCGGATCACCGCCCTGGGCGGCCCGCCCGCCGAGACCCGCAGCGAGAAGCTGCTGCGGCACGCCGCCGCGCTCACCGCCGCCCCCACCGAGTGGGACCTGATGACGGCAGCCATCTGCGCGGCCCGGGAGGTTTCCACCCTCTCCGCGGCCGTCCTGCTGCTGACCGGCGGCGGGACGGGCCCCCGGCTGGGCGCGCCCACCGGCGCCCCGGGCGAGCTGGAGTCCCGCATCCGGGCCGAGCTGACCGAGGCGGGCGCGCCGGCCCTGCACGGGATGGTCGCCCGCGCCCACGGGCACGGCTCCGGCTACACCCTGGGCGAGGCGGGGCACCCGCCCACCCAGGAATACCGGCCGCTCGCCGCCGCCGGGGTGCGCACCCTGGTGGCGGTGCCGGTCGGGCCGCCCGACGGCGGCGGGGTGCTGCTGGTCGCCGACGAGCGGCTGCTGCGGCCCGACCCCACCACGGTCAACCTGATGGAACTGCTCGCCGGGCAGGCGTGGACCTGCCTGGACCGGCTGCGCACGCTGGCCCGGCTGCGCGAGCAGGCCAGCTCCGACCCGCTGACCGGGCTGCGGCACACCGAGCCGTTCGGGCAGCGGATCGCGCGGGCCACCCCGGGTCGTACGGCGCTGCTGGCCATCGACGTGGACGGCTTCAAGGCGGTCAACGACACGTACGGCCACCAGGCCGGGGACCGGCTGCTGGTGGGGCTGGCCCGGGCGCTGGAGGCGGCGCTGCGCCAGGGCGACGAGCTGTACCGGATCGGCGGGGACGAGTTCGTCGCCGTGATCGAGGTGAACCGCCCCGAGGAGGCGGTGCGCATCGCCGAGCGGCTGGCCGAGGCGGCCCGGTCCACCGGTCGCACGATCAGCGTCGGCGTCGCCCTGCCCCGGCCGGGCGAGTCGCCCGAGCAGACCCTGCGCCGCGCCGACCAGGCCCTCTACGCGGTCAAGCGCCAGGGGCGCGACGGCGTCCGCCTGGCCGCCGCCTGAGGGTCCACCGCTCCCGGCCCCGCCTGAGCGACCGCCCCCACGGGGAGGGCGTCAGCGGGCGGTCAGCTCCTTGGCCAGCAGCTCGGCGATCTGGGCCGTGTTCAGGGCCGCGCCCTTGCGCAGGTTGTCGCCGGTGACGAAGAGGTCGAGGGCGCGCGGGTCGTCGACGGCGCGACGGATCCGGCCGACCCAGGACGGGTCGGTGCCCACGGCGTCGATCGGCATCGGGAACTCCCCGGCGGCCGGATCGTCGACCAGGATCACGCCGGGGGCGTTGCGCAGGGCCTCCCGGGCGCCCTCCGCGTCCACCTCGGTGGCGAAGACGGCGTGCACGGCCACCGAGTGGCCGGTCACCACCGGCACCCGTACGCAGGTCGCGGAGACCTTCAGGTCGGGCAGACCGAGGATCTTGCGCGACTCGTTGCGCATCTTCAGCTCCTCGGACGACCACCCGCCGTCGGCGAGCGAGCCGGCCCAGGGCACCACGTTGAGCGCCAGCGGGGCGGGGAACGGCCCCAGCTCGTCGCCGACCGCCTGCCGCACGTCGCCGGGGCGGGAGCCGAGCACCCGGTCCCCGGCGATCTTGCCGAGCTGGAGGTGCAGCGCGTCCACCCCGGCCTGGCCCGCCCCGGAGACCGCCTGGTAGGAGGCCAGGACCAGCTCGCGCAGCCCGTACTCGCGGTGCAGCGGGGCGATCGCCACGATCATGGCGAGGGTGGTGCAGTTGGCGTTGGCGATGATCCCCCTCGGCCGGTTGCGCACCTGCTCGGGGTTGATCTCGGGGACGACCAGCGGGACGTCGCGGTCCGTCCGGAACGCGCCGGAGTTGTCGACCGCCACCGCGCCCCGGGACACCGCGACCGGGGCCCACTCGGCGGAAACCTCGTCGGGCACGTCGAACATGGCCACGTCGACGCCGTCGAACGCCTCCGGGGTGAGCGCCCCGACGGTCAGCTCCTCGCCCCGGCAGCGCACCCGCCGCCCGACCGACCGCTCGGAGGCGATCAGCCGGATCTCGCCCCACACGTCGCGCCGCGACGACAACAGCTCGCACATCACCGTGCCGACGGCACCGGTCGCCCCGACCACGGCAAGGGTGGGCCGCGACGGCACGGCGTTACCGCCCGGTCCCCGCGTATACGACGGCTTCGGTGTCGCCGCCCAGCTCGAAGGCGTCGTGGATGGCCCGGACGGCCTTGTCGAGGTCGGTGTCCCGGCAGACCACGGAGACCCGGATCTCGGAGGTGGAGATCATCTCGATGTTGACGCCGGCCGCGCCGAGGGCGGCGAAGAAGCCGGCCGCGACGCCCGGGTGCGACCGCATCCCCGCGCCGATGAGCGAGACCTTGCCGACGTGGTCGTCGTAGAGCAGGCCCTTGAACTTGACCGGATCCTGGATCTTGCTGAGCGCGGCCATGGCGGTCGGCCCGTCGGTCTTCGGCAGGGTGAACGAGATGTCCGTGCGGCCGGTGCCCTCGGTGGAGACGTTCTGCACGATCATGTCGATGTTGATCTCGGCACCGGCGACGGTGTCGAAGATCCGCGCGGCGGCGCCCGGCTCGTCCGGCACCCCGACGATCGTGATCTTCGCCTCGCTGCGGTCGTGGGCGACGCCGGTGATCAGTGCCTGTTCCACAGCAAGGTCCTCCATCGATCCGGTGACCATCGTGCCGGTGTTGGTCGAGTATGACGAACGGACGTGGATCGGCAACCCCGCGCGCCGGGCGTACTCGACGCTGCGCAGGTGCAGCACCTTCGCGCCGCAGGCGGCCAGCTCCAGCATCTCCTCGTAGGTGACGTGCCGGATGTGCCGGGCGTTCGGCACGATCCGGGGGTCGGCGGTGAAGATGCCGTCGACGTCGGTGTATATCTCGCAGACGTCGGCACCCAGCGCGGCGGCGAGCGCCACGGCCGTGGTGTCCGAGCCGCCCCGGCCCAGCGTGGTGACGTCCTTGGTGTCCTGGGAGACGCCCTGGAAGCCGGCGACGATGACCACCGCGCCCTCGTCGAGCGCGCCCTTGAGCCGCCCCGGGGTGACGTCGATGATCCGCGCCTTGCCGTGCACGGAGGTGGTGATCACGCCGGCCTGCGAGCCGGTGAACGAGCGCGCTTCGTACCCCAGGTTGTGGATCGCCATGGCGAGCAGCGCCATGGAGATCCGCTCCCCGGCGGTGAGCAGCATGTCCAGCTCGCGGCCCGGCGGCAGCGGGCTCACCTGGTTGGCCAGGTCGAGCAGTTCGTCGGTGGTGTCACCCATCGCGGAGACGACCACGACCACGTCGTCGCCTGCCTTGCGGGCGGCGACGATGCGTTCGGCCACCCGCTTGATCCGCTCGGCGTTGGCGACGGAGGATCCGCCGTACTTCTGCACCACGAGTGCCACGACGGTGCACTCCCTCCCCGCGTCCCTTGACCGTGTCGCGCCCCCCGGAAACCAGCCGGCGGCGCTTGTCAGACCCCATCAGGGTATCCGGCGGCCCGGACGGCCGGGTCAGGTGATCCCACCATCCGGCCCGCGCGGCCCGGCCCGGCCGCGCCCCGGTCAGCCCGCCGAGGGGGTACGCGACACGCCCACCGAACGGCGTCGCCGGGGTCACGGGCGCGGCCCGCGCACCGCAGAATGACCCGGTGCACGCCCACCTCCGCGCGGCCCGGCGCCCGACCGGCGTCCTCGCGCCCGCCCTGCCGGCCAAGCGCCCGACCGGCGTCCTCGAGGCCAGGCGCCTGACCGGCGTCGCGGCGCTCGCTCTCCTGCCGGCCCTGCTCGCTGCCTGCGCCGACGATCCGGCCCCCGCGCCGGCCCCGCCGACGCCCGCCGACCCCGCGCCCGCCGTCGCCGACGCCGCCCGGGACGAGCTGGCCGCCCTGGCCGCGGCGGCCCAGGACCGGAGCTTCACCGCCCGCTACACCTTCGCCGACGGCGACGGTTCCGACCGCTCGGTCGTGGTCACCAGCGCCAGCGACGGCACCTGGCGGGTGGACGTCCCGGGCGGCGCGCTGGGCGGGACGGCCGACGTGTCGCTCGTCGCCACCGCCGACGGGCTCTACCAGTGCGGCCTGCCGTCGGCCGGCCGCCCGGAGCCGGCGGGCTGCGTACGCCTCGGCGACCCGGCGGACACCGTCCCGCGCCGGCTCGACCCCCGGGTGCAGCACCCGTTCACCGACTGGCTGGAGGTGCTCACCGACCGGCGGGCCCCGCTCGCGGTCTCCCCCGCCCGGCCGCCGCAGGGGGCGAGCGGGTCCTGCTACTCGGTCGACACGACCTCGGCCTCGCTGAACGCCCCGCTGGACGTCGGCATCTACTGCTACGCCCCGGACGGCACCCCGACGGCCGTGCGGACCGCCGGCGGCACGCTCACCCTGGCCGGGCCGGCCGGGCCCGGCCCGGCCACCGTGGCGCTGCCCGGGCCGGTGACCGACGGCGAGCCGCTCGGCGTCGCCGCGCCGGAGCCGGACGGGACGACTCCCACGGCCACGGCAACGCCCTGACCGAAGTCCGTTGCGGGTGGCTATGGGCGCACTCGCCCCACCTCGCATCTCGGGAAATAGGTCCGATACGAGACGCTTCATCCATGGCTGACCTGACCCCGCTGGGCGCCCCCTGCCGGCAACAGCCAGCCGTGGGCCCGGCACGCCGCCGCCTGCCGCTCGGCGCCCACCTCACCGACGCCTCCGTCACGAGCGACACCGTCGTGAGCGACGCCGCCACCCGCGCCTCTGCTCGCGGGATGTCCGCCGGTTGCGACTCCCGTCTCAATCTGCGGACCGGCCTTTCCACCCCTCGTCCCACCACGTAGGGTCACTCTGTCATGTGGCGGGCGTACCTTCTCCTTGGTTGCCGCGACGAGGCCTGACCGGCCGGCACCTCGTCGCGGAGTCGAAGCGCGCCGTCCAGCAGATCCGAACCTCCCGTCGGCGCCCCGCGCCGGCCCCGGCACCGTCGCCGCACCGGCCCAGCCGCCGCTGCCGCACCGTCGCCGGCCTTCCGATTGCTGACGCCACCTGTTCAGGGGGAACACTCCGCCATGGCTCAACCCGCCACCGACGCCGACATCGACATCGATCCTTTCACCCGGCAGCGCCCCAGCCGGATGCCGTACCACCGCTACCAGCCGTACCAGCAGCAGTTCCGGATCGACCTGCCGGACCGCGCCTGGCCGACCCGGCACGTCGAGGCCGCGCCCCGCTGGTGCGCCGTGGACCTGCGCGACGGCAACCAGGCCCTGATCGACCCGATGTCCCCCGAGCGCAAGCGCCGGATGTTCCAGCTGCTGGTGCAGATGGGCTACAAGGAGATCGAGGTCGGCTTCCCGTCGGCCAGCCAGACCGACTACGACTTCGTCCGGCAGCTCATCGAGCAGGATCTGATCCCCGACGACGTGACCATCCAGGTGCTCACCCAGTGCCGGGAGCACCTGATCGACCGGACGTTCGAGTCGCTGCGCGGCGCGAAGCGGGCGATCGTGCACTTCTACAACTCGACCTCCACGCTCCAGCGTCGGGTGGTCTTCGGCCTGGACCGCGACGGCATCACCGACATCGCCACCAGCGGCGCGCGGCTCTGCCAGAAATACGCGGAGATCCACACCCCGGACACGGAGATCTACTACGAGTACTCCCCGGAGTCGTACACGGGCACCGAGCTGGAGTACGCGCTGGAGGTCTGCGCGGCGGTGATCGACGTGATCGACCCGACGCCGGACCGCAAGCTGATCATCAACCTGCCGGCGACCGTCGAGATGGCCACCCCCAACGTGTACGCCGACTCGATCGAGTGGATGCACCGCCACCTGCCCCGCCGGGACAGCCTGGTGCTGAGCCTGCACCCGCACAACGACCGGGGCACCGGCGTGGCCGCCGCCGAGCTGGGCCTGCTCGCCGGTGCCGACCGGATCGAGGGCTGCCTGTTCGGCAACGGCGAGCGCACCGGCAACGTCGACCTGGTGACGCTGGGGCTGAACCTGTTCTCCCAGGGCATCGACCCGATGATCGACTTCTCGAACATCGACGAGGTCAAGCGGGCCGTCGAATACTGCAACCAGCTCCCGGTGCACGAGCGCCACCCGTACGCGGGCGACCTGGTCTACACCGCCTTCTCCGGCTCCCACCAGGACGCGATCAAGAAGGGCTTCGACGCCCTGCACGCCGACGCGGCGGCGGCCGGGGTGCCGGTCGACGAGTTCGCCTGGGCCGTGCCCTACCTGCCGATCGACCCGAAGGACCTGGGCCGCACCTACGAGGCGGTCATCCGGGTCAACTCGCAGTCCGGCAAGGGCGGCGTCGCGTACATCATGAAGAGCGAGCACCAGCTCGACCTGCCCCGCCGGCTCCAGATCGAGTTCTCCGGCGTGGTCCAGCAGGTCACCGACCACGGCGGCGGCGAGGTCGACCCCGGCACCATGTGGGACATCTTCGCCGGGCACTACCTGCTCGACCACCAGTCCGACCCGACGCTGACGCTGGCCGGCTACGCCATCGGCACCGTCGACGGCAAGGTCGAGATCGAGGCCCGGGTCGGCGTCGGCGGGGCGGACGCCCGGCCGCTGACCGCGGTCGGCAACGGCCCCATCGACGCGTACGTCAACGCGCTGGAGTCGGTGGGCGTGGCGGTGCGGGTGCTCGACTACCACGAGCACGCGCTCTCCTCCGGCGGGGACGCGCAGGCCGCCGCGTACGTGGAGTGCGAGGTGGACGGTCGTACCGTGTGGGGTGTCGGGATGGACGCCAACATCATCACCGCCTCCGTGAAGGCGGTCACCAGCGCCGTCAACCGCGCCCGCGCCTGAGGTGCAAGGAAGGGCCCCTTGTCAACGCTTTCTGTATAGCAGGGGGCCCTTCTCAACAGGCGCTGCCGCTCGCCTAGGGCGGTGGATCAGCAGGCCGGCCATCGCCGCGCCCGCCAGCAGCCCGCCCGCGCACCAGAGCATGGCCCCCCGGAACGCGTCGGTCAGGGCCGCCGCCTGCTCGTACCCGGTGCCGCTCAGGCCCACCAGCAGCGGCAGCGCGGCAACCGCGAGCAGGCCGCCCGCCCGGGACGCGGCGTTGTTGAACCCGCTGGCCACCCCGGCGAACCGGTCCGCCACGGCGGCCAGCACCGAGGCGGTCAGCGGGGCCACCACGAGGGTGAGGCCGAGGCCGAAGAGCGTCACCCCGGGCAGCACGTCCGTCCAGTACGACGCGCCCGGGGACACCCCGCGCAGCAGCAGCAGGCCGAGCGCGGCCACGACCGGCCCGATCGTCAGCGGCAGCCGGGGGCCGATCCGGGCCGACAGCGCGCCGGCGCGCGACGAGCCGACCAGCAGCAGCACCGTCATCGGCACGGTCGCCAGCCCGGTGAGCAGGGCCGACCAGCCGACGACGTTCTGCAGGTAGACGGCGAGGAAGAAGGTGAACCCGCCGAGCGCCGCGTACACCACCACGGTGAAGACGTTCAGCACCGAGAAGAGCCGGCTGGTGAACAGCCCGGTGGGGAGCATCGCGGCGGCGCCCCGGCGGCGCTCCACCAGCACGAACGCCACGGCGGCGAGCACACCGACCAGCACCGACGCCAGCACCGGCAGCGAGGTCACCCCGCGGGCCGGGGCGTCGATCAGGGCGTACGTCACGCCACCCAGGCCGAGCGCGCCGAGCAGCGCGCCGGCCACGTCGAACCTCCGCCGGCCCGATCCGGTACGCGAGGCGTCGACGTCGCGGCTCTCCGGTGCCCAGCGCAGCGCGGCGAGCATCACCGGCACGGCCAGCGGCAGGTTGATGAAGAAGATCCACCGCCAGGACACGGCGTCGATCAGCCAGCCGCCGACGAAAGGGCCCAGCGCGGTGGAGACCCCGGCCAGCCCGGACCAGGTGCCGATGGCCCGGCCCCGGTCGTCGGGGTGGAAGCTGGACTGGAGCACCGACAGCGAGCCGGGGGTGAGCAGCGCGCCCCCGGCGCCCTGGAGGAACCGGGCCGCGATCAGCCAGCCGGTGCCCTGGGCCAGGCCGCACAGCGCCGATGCGACGGCGAACCAGACCACCCCGACGAGGAAGATCCGCCGCCGCCCGAAGCGGTCGCCGAGCGCCCCGCCGAGCAGCACGAACGCGGCCAGCATGAGCAGGTACCCGTTGACGGTCCACTGGAGACCGGCCACGGTCGCGCCGAGGTCCGCACCGAGGCGGGGCAGCGCGACGTTGACGACCGTGCTGTCGAGGAACACCATCCCGGAGGCGAGGATGGCGGCGAGCAGGGTGCCCCGGCCGGCGAGGGTGCCCATCCGGAGCGCAGGCGCGGGGGACGGTGCGGGCGTGGGGGACGGTGTGGGTGCGGTCACGCGTACCAGTGTTCCTCCGGCCGATTTGCCGGACGCCACGAATCATGGAAACGGTGCCGGGGTACTGTGCGCAATCGCCGGGAGCCCGCAAGCTGGAGAGGTGTCGTCTGTGCGTACCAGATCAGGACGTCGCGCGGCCGTGGTCGCCGCGCTCGCCGCGGCGCTGGCCGTCGCGGCGGCCGGCTGTGCGGTGGTCGACGAGCCGGAGGCCGCGCCGAGCGGCGGTGGGGGCAACGTCGGCGAGATGCTCGACCAGCTCACCGTGGCGAGCGCCGCGTCGATGAAGGGCTACAGCCGCAACCGCTTCCCGCACTGGCGGGACACCGGCAAGAACTGCGACGTACGCGACAGCGTGCTGGAGCGGGACGGCAAGGACGTCCGGTTCTCCGGCTGCAACGTGGTCGCGGGCCGCTGGGAGAGCGTGTACGACGGGCGGACGTTCACCGACCCCTCCGACGTGGACATCGACCACACCGTCCCGCTGGCCAACGCGTGGCGCTCGGGGGCCGACGAGTGGGACGACGCCAAGCGGGGTGACTTCGCCAACGATCTCACGCGACCGCAGCTCATCGCCGTTTCGGCCTCCTCCAACCGGTCCAAGGGTGACCAGGATCCAGCCCAGTGGAAACCGGCGAACCGGTCGTACTGGTGCCAGTACGCCGAGGACTGGGTGACGGTCAAGCACCACTGGCGGCTGGCGGTGACCAGTGCCGAGAAGGCCGCCCTGACCGACATGTTGGGGGGCTGCACGTGGGCGAGCAAGCCGTGACGGGGGCCGGGGCGGCGGAGCCCGCCTCCGACGCGGCTGCCCGGGAGTTGACCACGGATCTGGTCGCCGGGCCGGGCGGGGTGATGACCGACGAGGTCGGCGTGGTCACCGGCGCGCTGACCCTGAAGTCCGCGTACGCGGACGGCCAGGTCCGCCTCACCGTCCAGTACAAGGACGCCGACGAGTGGTACGCGGTGACCGGCGGCAGCGCCGAGCTGGCCGACCCGGCCGGGCTGGCCGCGGTGCACGCGATCGCGGTCGGGTTGCTGAACCGCCCGGAGGGCTGATCCGCGTCGAGGCCCCACCCCGCAGACTCGGGGGCGGGGCGTCGACGCGTACTCACCGGCGCCGGGTGATCAGCTCACCGCGTCGGGATCGACCCACGCATCGGGATGGTCAGCTCACGGTGTCGGGATCAGCTCACCGCTGTCGCCCGGCGCGGCCCCGTCGTCCGGCCGGACCAGTTCGGGCTCGACCTCGTGCGGCCGGATCTGCCCGGCCGCGATGGCCTCGGCCCAGTGGCAGGCGACCCGGTGTCCGCCGACCACGTCGCGCAGCGCCGGTCGCTCGTCGGCGCAGCGGGTCGGCTGCGCCCACGGGCATCGGGTGTGGAACCGGCAGCCAGCCGGCGGATTGGTCGGCGAGGGCAGGTCGCCGGCGAGCAGGATCCGCTCCCGGCGGTCCTCCACCAACGGGTCCGGCACGGGCACCGCCGACATCAGCGCCTTCGTGTACGGGTGCATCGGCTCCCGGTAGAGGTCGTCGCTCGACGCCTCCTCGACCAGGCCACCCAGGTACATCACGCCGACGGTGTCGGCGATGTGCCGGACCACCGCCAGGTCGTGCGCGATGATCAGGTACGTCAGCCCGCGCTCGTTCTGCAGGTCCTCCAGCAGGTTGAGCACCTGCGCCTGGATCGATACGTCCAGCGCGGAGACCGGCTCGTCGGCGACGATCAGGTCCGGGTCGAGCACCAGCGCGCGGGCGATGCCGATGCGCTGCCGCTGGCCGCCGGAGAACTCGTGCGGATACTTGCTCAGGGCCGAGGCGGGCAGGCCGACCGCGTCCAGGGTGTCCCGCAGCCGCTTGCTCGTGGCCGCCTTGTCGTCGGCGAGCCCGTGTGCCTTGAGCCCCTCGACCAGCAGAGACTCCACCGACTGGCGGGGGTCGAGGCTGGAGAGCGGATCCTGGAAGATCATCTGCATCCGGCGGCGGGCAGCCCGCATCGTCTCGCCCTTGAGCGAGCGGATGTCGGTGCCGTCGAAGACGATCTCGCCGTCGGTCGGCTCGACCAGCCGGAGCAGGCCGCGACCCAGCGTCGACTTGCCGCAGCCCGACTCGCCGACCAGCCCGTACGTCTCCCCCGCCCGGATCGCCAGCGAGACGCCGTCGACCGCGTAGACGTAGCCGACCGTGCGGTCGAAGAGCAGTCCACTCTTGATCGGGAAGTGGACCTTCAGGTTCCGAAGTTCGATCAGGGGCCGGTTCCGCTCGGTCACGGCGTCGTCTTCCGTTCCGGTCCGCTCGGTCACGGCACCGTCACCTCCTCCGAGACGGGGTTGTTGCAGCGCAGGTCGCCGCCGGAGGCGGTCGGCTCCAGCGGCGGCGCCCCCTCCAGGCAGGCGTCCACCACGTTGTCGCAGCGGGGTGCGAAGGCGCAGCCCTCGGTCCACGGGATGTTGTCGGCCACCGAGCCACGGATGGCGTGCAGCCGCTCCCCGCGTACCGAGTCCAGCCGGGGCACCGAGCTGAGCAGCCCGTGCGTGTACGGATGCCGGGGCCGGGCGAACAGTTCGTGCCGGGCCGCCCGCTCCACCACCTTGCCGCCGTAGAGCACGTTGACCGTGTCGCAGAGGCCGGCCACCACGCCCAGATCGTGTGTGATCATGATGAGGGCGGTGCCGGTCTCGTCGACCAACTGCTTGAGCAGGGTGAGGATCTGCGCCTGGATCGTCACGTCCAGCGCGGTGGTCGGCTCGTCCGCGATCAGCAGCCGTGGCTTACAGGCCAGCGCGATGGCGATCAGGGCTCGCTGCCGCATCCCGCCCGAGATCTGGTGCGGATACTCTGTCAGCCGGCGTTCCGGATCCGGGATGCCGACCGCGTCGAGCAGTACCCGGGACTCCTTCAGCGCCTTCTTCCGGTCCATCCCCTGGTGCCGTTGCAGCACCTCGGCGACCTGGACACCGATCGGGACGACCGGATTCAGCGAGGAGAGCGGGTCCTGGAAGATCATGCCGATGTCCCGGCCACGCCGGTCCCGCATGTCGTTCGGGCGGAGCTTGAGCAGGTCTGCGCCTTCGAAGAACACCTCGCCGGTGACCCGGTTGCCCCGCTTGGGCAACAGGCCCATGACCGCCAGGCTGGTCACGCTCTTGCCGCAGCCGGACTCGCCGACCAGGCCGACGGTCTGCCCCGGCTCCACGCTGAAGCTGACCTTGTCCACGGCGGTGAACGGCCGCTCGCCCCGCCGCTGGAACACCACGCTCAGGTCGCGTACGTCGAGCAGGCTCATCGGGTCACTTCCTCACTACTGGGCATCGCCGTCACCGCCGGTTCTTCGGGTCGATGGCCTCGCGCATCGCCTCACCGAGCAGGGTGAAACCGAGCGCGACCACGATGATCGCCAGCGCCGGGTAGTAGGCCAGCTCGGGGCGGACCTCGAAGTAGCGTTGGCCGTCCACGCCGAGCATCAGGCCCCACTCGGCCCGGTTGATGTCCGGGTCGCCGAGACCGAGGAAGGAGAGCGCCGCCGCGTCCAGGATCGCCACCGCGAAGGTGAGCGTGGCCTGCACGATCACGGCGGTCAGCGAGTTCGGCAGCATGTGCCGCAGGATGATGTTGCGCTCCTTCACGCCGAGCGCCCGTGCGGCGAGCACGTGGTCGCTCTCCCGTTGGGCCAGCATCGAACCGCGCAGCAGCCGGGCGAAGATCGGCACGTTGACGATGGCCACCGCGAAGATGACCGTCCACTGGCTCGACCGGCTGGCCATCGCGACCAGGGTGATGGCCAGCAGCAGGCTCGGCAGGGCCAGCATGACGTCGGTGAGTCGCATCAGGACGACGTCCAGCCAGCCGCCGAAGGCGCCGGCGAGCGCCCCCAGCAGCACGCCCAGGGTCAGCCCGATGAGGGTGGCGAGCACGCCGACGAAGAGGGTCTGCCGGCTGCCGTGGATGAGCCGGGAGAGGAAGTCACGGCCCAGCGGGTCGGAGCCGAACGGATGCTCGGCGCTGGCCCCCGGGATGCTGTCCACGGTGAGGTTCTTCGTCAACTCGTCGAAGCGCTGCACGGGATCGTGCGGGGCGATCAGCGGAGCGAAGACCGCGATCAGGATGAACAGGCCGACGATGGTGGCGCCGACGATGGCGACCGGATTGCGGCGGAGCCGGCGCAGCGCGTCCCGGACGAGGCTGACGCCGCCCTTGTCGGCGCTGGCCCGCGCCAATTCCTCCAGGCGGGCCTTCTTCCGTTCGCCGAGCAGCCCGATGCCGCGTTCACTCGGCCCGGTACGCGGTGCGGGCACGTCGGCCCGGGTGGTCGGATCGGTCATCGCACACGCACCCTCGGGTCGATGAAGGCGTAGGAGAGGTCGACCAGGAGATTGACCATGACGAAGACCAGCGCGGCCAGCAGGATGATCGCCTGGAGCACCGGGTAGTCACGGCCGCCGCTGATCGAGTCGGTGATCAGCGTGCCCAGGCCTCCCCAGTTGTAGACCTTCTCGGTGAGCACCGCGCCGGAGAGCAGCGCGCCGGTCTGCAACCCGATCGTGGTGACCACCGGCAGCAGGGCGTTGCGCAGGATGTGCCGGCCCCGGATGGTCCGGTGCCGCAGGCCCTTGGCCTCGGCGGTCCGTACGTAGTCCTCGTTGAGCACGTCGAGCACGCTGGCCCGGGTGATCCGCACGATCACCGCCAGCGGGATGGTGGCCAGCGTGATCGCCGGCAGGGCGAGGTGCCAGAGCGCGTCGGCGGCGGCGTCGAACTCCCGGGTCAGCAGGCCGTCGAGGACGAAGAAGCCGGTGACGTTCGTGTTGTCCAGGCCGGTGCTGATCCGTCCGGACGGCGGGAACCAGTGGATGTTCTGGGTGAGGAGATCCTTGAGCAGGTAGCCCAGGAAGAAGATCGGGATCGAGATGCCGAGCAGCGTGCCCGCGATGGTCAGGTTGTCGATGGCCCGGCCGCGCCACCGTGCGGCGAGGTAGCCGAGCGGAACGCCCAGCCCGATCGCGATGATCATCGCGGCGAGGGCCAGCTCGATGGTGGCCGGGAACGCGCGGCCGAGGACCTCGGTGACCGGGTCACCGGTGCGGATCGAGTTGCCGAAGTCTCCGGAGAGGACCCGCTGCATGAACTTTCCGTACTGCACCAGGATCGGTTGGTCGTAACCGAGGGCTTTGGTCAGCAGCGCCCGACGTTCGGGGGTGGCCCGCTCACCGAGCAGCGCGTCCACCGGCCCGCCGGGCAGGTTCCGCAGCCAGACGAAGATCAGCGCCGACAGCGCCATCAGGGTCACCACCAGCTGTAGCAGGCGGCGGACTACCACTCGCAACATCTCTCACACACCAGACTCTCGATGATCGCGGAATCGGCCCGGGCCGGGAGAGCCCCGACCCGGGCCGATCACACCTGCGGTGTCAGCCGACGGACGTCACTTCTTGACGCTGACGGTGTTGAACCGCTCGTCGGTCAGCGGGCTGGCGACGAGACCCTCCACGTCCTTGGTGACCACGATGGCCGGCGGGGCGTGCCAGACCGGCACGGCCGGCAGCCACTTGCTGGCGATGTCCCGGTTGACCTGCTCCCAGGCGGCCTTCTTGGCCGTCTGGTCGACGGTGGCGTCGGCCTTGGCGATGGCCTCGAACATCTCCGTCATGGCCTGGTCGCCGAACTCGATCTTGCCCCGGCCGAAGAAGGTGCCGACGAAGTTGCCCGGGTCGTTGTAGTCACCGGTCCAGCCGAGGATGTGCAGGTCATGCTTGCCGAACTGCTGCACGTCGTCCTTGAAACCACCGTTCCACGGACGCGGCACACCGTTGACCTTGATGCCGACGGCCTGCAGGTCGTTGGCGAGCACGGTGAAGATTTCCTGCGGGTTCGGCATGTACGGCCGGGAGACGTCCGGCGGGTAGTAGAAGTTGAGGGTCAGCCCCTCGGCACCGGCCTCCTTGAGCAGCTGCTTGGCCTTCTCCGGGTTGTACTCGTACTTCTGCACGTCCGGGGCGTAGCCGAGCACGGTGTCCGGCAGGAACTCGTCGGCGACCTTCGAGCCGCCCGGGCCCTTGGTCTGGACGAGCTGCTGGCGGTTGAGGGCGTAGGCGATCGCCTGCCGCACCCGCAGATCCTTCAGCTTCGGGTTCTTCTGGTTCATGCCGAGGTAGAGGATGTTGAACGCGGGCCGGTTGATGACCTGGAAGCCCTCACCCTCGAGCGCCTTGCGGTCGGCCGGGGCCGGGAAGTCGATGCCCTGGACGGTGCCCGCGCGCAGCTCCTGCTTACGGGTGTTCTCGTCCTTGATGACCTTGATGATGAGCTTGTCGACCTTGGCCTTCGTCCCGAAGTAGTCCGGGTTCCGGTTCAGGGTGATCTCGTTCTTCGCCTTGTCCCAGCCGCCGAAGGTGAACGGGCCGGTGCCGACCGGGTTGGTGGTCGCGAAGGCGCTGAACTCGAACGAGTCGCCGCTCTGCTTGACCGTGTCGGCGTCGTACTTCTTGAGCGCCTCGGGGCTGGCGATCGAGAGCGCGGTCAGCGCGAAGGCTCCGGGGAACGCGCCCTTGTACTGCTTGAGGCTGAGGACCGCGGTGCCGTCGTCCTTCGCCTCGCACTTGTCGTAGATCGACTCGCCGGCGTCCTCGGCCTCGTTCTTCGCGAACCCACCGAAGACGTCCATGTAGTAGATCATGTTCGCCTGGGCGGCGGCGCCCTTCATGTTGTACCAGCGGTCGAAGTTGAAGCAGACCGCCGCGGCGTTGAAGGGGGTGCCGTCGTGGAACTTCACGCCCTGGCGCAGCTTGAAGGTCCAGATCTTGCCCGTCGGGTCGTTCTCCCAGCTCTCCGCCAGGCCGCCCTCGAGCTCAGCCGTGCCCGGCTTGTGGCTCACCAGCGTGTCGAACATCTGCCGGACCGGCCGGAACGACTCACCGTCGTCGTTGAAGATCGGGTCGAAGTTCTTCGGATCACCGGCACCCGCGAAGATGAAGGTGCCGCCCGTCTTGGCCTCGCCACTGTCATCGCTGCGGTCGCTCTCCGCGCAACCCGCCGCACCGATCACCAGGGCCGTAACGGCCGCGAGGGTGGCGGCCGTTCTGAGCCTTCTCGCCTGCATCTCTCACCTCTGTCATCCGCGTGACCGCACCGGTCGATGGCTCGGTCCGTGAGCGGGAGGCTATGACACGTCACAGCGAAGCGGAACGCCCGTCAGGCAATCGCTATCAAGCCGACACCAAGCGTTCGGGTCTGACAGCCCTCGAACGGCCCCGCAACGGGCTGTCACACCCGAATCGCGGCCGTTCGGGGCACGCCGACGCCCGGACGGATCGAAGAGATTCGACCAGGCTGCCGCCGGCCAGCGGCCCACCCGCGCGGCGGTCAGACCGCCCGGCGGCCCTCGAACGCGCGACCGAGGGTGATCTCGTCGGCGTACTCCAGGTCGCCGCCCACCGGCAGGCCGCTGGCCAGTCGGGTCACCGAGATGCCCATCGGCTTGACCAGCAGCGCCAGGTACGTCGCCGTCGCCTCGCCCTCGGTGTTCGGGTCGGTGGCGAGGATCAGCTCGCGCACCGCGCCGCCGCCCAGCCGCGTCATCAACTCGCGGATGCGCAGGTTGTCCGGCCCGATCCCCTCCAGCGGGTTGATCGCGCCGCCGAGCACGTGGTAGCGCCCCCGGAACTCACCGGTACGCTCGATCGCCACCACGTCCTTGGGCTCCTCGACCACGCAGAGCACCTCGTCACCCCGGCGCGGGTCGCGGCAGATCCGGCACTGCTCGGACTCGGCGACGTTGTAGCAGGTGGTGCAGAAACGCACCAGGTCCTTGACCTTGCGCAGCGCGCCGGCCAGCCGGTTGACGTCGGCCGGGTCGGCCGACAGGACGTGGAAGGCGATCCGCTGCGCGCTCTTCGGGCCCACGCCCGGCAGCCGCCCCAGCTCGTCGATCAGGTCCTGGATGGCACCTTCGTACATCTGCGTCGGCCGGCTCAGAAGCCGGGCAGGCCGAGGCCGCCCATGCCGCCCGCGACCGGGCCCATCTTCTGCTCCGTCAGCGCCCGGGCCGCCTCGGCAGCATTGTGCAGCGCGGCGACCACCAGGTCCTCCAGCGTCTCCACGTCCTCCGGGTCGACCGCCTTCGGGTCGATCTTGACGCTCTTGACGTCGCCGGAACCGGAGACCGTCACGGCGACCAGGCCGCCCCCGGCGGTGCCGGTCAGCTCGGCCTCGGCCAGCTCCGCCTGGGCCTTGGCGATCTGCTGCTGCATCTTCTGCGCCTGCTTCAGCATCTGCTGCATGTTCGGCTGTCCACCTGGGCGCACGGATGGCTCCTTCTCGCACTCGTCTGCTCGGCCGCGCCCAGACTAACCGGGGCGCGAGCTGTTGCCTGGCACGGGCGACGCCCGCGTCAGCGGGCGTCCACCTCGTCGATCTTCTCGGCCCCGAACGCCTCCCGGAGCAGCTGCACCGCCTGCTCCTCGCTGGACTGCCGGGCCGTCCGCTCGTCGATCACCTCGTCGAGCGGCTCGTCGCCCGGGTCGAAGCCCTCGTAGGCCGGGGTGGCCGGCGCCGCCGGGCCCGGGCGGCCACCGCCGCGCACCGGCCCGTCGTAGTCCGGGTCGTAGGGCGGCTCGCCCGCCCAGTCGGCGTCCGCGGTCTTGCGGGCCCCGTTCTGGGTACGCGGACCCCGGCCGGCCGCCGCAGCCCGCGCGGCGGCGAGCCCGCTGCCGCCGACGGGGCTCCTGCCTCCTGGGGTGGCGGCACCGTTGGCCGGTGTCGTCGGGGCGGCACCACGCGCTGCGACACCGTTGGCCGGCGCGGCAGGGGCGGCAGCACGGGGAGCGGCCCCGTTGCCCGCAGCGCCGTTGGCGGCACCGTTGGCCGGTGCTCCCGAGGCGGCAGCACGCGCGGCGACGGCCGGGGCGGGCCCGCCGGGCGGGGCGACGGCTGGCGAGGCCGCGGCCGACGACAGGGCGGCAGGGCCGGAGCCACCCGGGCGGGCCGCCTCCGGCCAGTCCTCCTCGGCCGGGGCGCTCGCGGCGGGAGTGGCGATGGCGGCGGTGGCGGCTCCACCGGGGCGGGCCGGCTCGGGCCACTCCTCGCCACCGCCAGCGGCGGCCGGGGCGACACCGCCGCCTCCGGCGGGGCCGGGCGCAGCGCCGGACGACGGGCGTGCGTTGGTCGCGGGCATGTTGGTCGCGGGCGCGTTGGTCGCGGGCGCGTTGGTCGCGGGCGCGGCCGGCGTGGGGCGGGGCGGGGCGGGTGCCGGCCCTCGGGAGCCGCCGCCCAGCGACGCGCCACCGCGCTCGCCGGCCACCTCGCAGCGGATCTGCCAGCGCCCGTCGAACTCCTCGCGAAGCGCTTCGAGCACCAGATCCGGCTCATTCGAAAGCGCCTGCGCATGGAACGGGTAACGGAACGTCATGACGATTACCTGATCGTCGACCTCCCGGACGGTAGCTTCTCTGGCCCAGGCCGCCACCTTCTTGCTCTTGCGACCCACCCTGCCGACGACGTCCGGCCACGCCCGGCGTACCGCCACCGCGTCCACCGCGCCCGGGGCAGCCGCCCCGGGCCGGGGCGGGGCAGGGGTGGCGGGGTCGGGCATGACCGCTTCCGGCGGGACCTCCCGCCGAGGCTCGGCCGGGGGACCCGCCGGGGCGGCGGACGCCGCCGCCGGCACCGGATGCGCGGCAGCCGCCGCAGGCGGGGTGGTCGGCTCGGGGCGTACCGCCGGGGCGGTGGCGACCGGCGCGGAGCCGGCGGCGACCGGCGGCGGCTCCACGGCACCCAGGGTGAGCCGGCGCTCCATCCGCTCCAGGCGCTGGAGCAGGCCGCCGGTGGAGTCGTCCGCGCCGGGCAGCAGCATGCGGGCGCAGATCAGCTCCAGCAGCAGCCGGGGCGCGGTGGTGCCGCGCATGTCCACCAGGCCGTCGTGCACGATGTCGGCGCACCGGGACAGGGTGGCCGGGCCGAGCCGCTGGGCCTGGGCGGTCATCCGCTCGATCTGGTCGGCCGGGCCGTCGATCAGGCCCTTCGCGGCGGCGTCGGGCACCTGCTGGAGGACGATCAGGTCGCGCAGCCGCTCCAGCAGGTCGGAGGCGAAGCGGCGCGCGTCGTGCCCGGCCTCGGCCACCCGGTCCACGGTCGCGTACGCCGCCGCGCCGTCGCCGGCCGCGAGGGCGTCGCACATCTCGTCGAGCAGCCCCGAGTCGGTCACGCCGAGCAGCGCGGCGGCCCGGGGATAGGTGACCCCCTCCGGCCCCGCGCCCGCGATGAGCTGGTCGAGCACGGAGAGGCTGTCCCGGGCGCTGCCGCCGCCCGCGCGCACCACCAGGGGGAAGACCGCCGGGTCGACGGTGACCCCCTCGGCCTGGGTGAGCTGTTCGAGGTAGGGGCGGAGCGTCTTCGGCGGGATCAGCCGGAACGGGTAGTGGTGGGTCCGCGACTTGATCGTGCCGAGGACCTTCTCCGGCTCGGTGGTGGCGAAGATGAACTTGACATACTCCGGGGGCTCCTCGACCAGCTTGAGCAGGGCGTTGAAGCCGGCCGACGAGACCATGTGCGCCTCGTCGATGACATATATCTTGAACCGGCTGCGGGCCGGCGCGAAGAACGCCTTCTCGCGCAGCTCACGGGCGTCGTCGACACCGCCGTGGCTGGCCGCGTCGATCTCGATGACGTCGAGCGAACCGGAACCGTCGGTGGCCAGCGAGCGGCACGAGTCGCACTGCCCGCACGGCTCCGGAGTCGGGCCCTGCTCACAGTTGAGCGAGCGGGCCAGGATGCGGGCGCTGGAGGTCTTGCCGCAGCCGCGCGGCCCGGAGAAGAGGTACGCGTGGTTGAGCCGCCCGCTGCGCAGCGCCTGCGACAGCGGCTCGGTGACGTGCTCCTGGCCGATGACCTCGGCGAAGGTGCGCGGCCGGTACTTGCGGTAGAGCGCGAGTGTCACGCGTCCCGCCTCCTCTCGACCGAGCCATTCTGCGCCGGTCGGGCACGGGTGACCACCCACCACCCCGTGACCCCGACCCGGACCTGGCCTGCACCTGGCCTGCGGCGTACGGTACCGGTGCCGGGAGACAAAAAGGCCTCCCGTGCACCCGGCAGAGCTCGCTTATCCTTGCTGCCTTCCGGCCCTGGGGAGGTTCACGAGATACCGCCGCACGGGAGGTGAGACCCACCCTACCCGACGCCCGGTCGATCTTCGGGGGGTGGTGGGGTGGCCGGGGCGCGGCGGACCTGTATCCTGTCCCACGGAGGATTCGCCTAGAGGCCTAGGGCGCACGCTTGGAAAGCGTGTTGGGATAAAACCCTCACGAGTTCGAATCTCGTATCCTCCGCTCTGCGGAACAGCACGAACATGCAGATCAGGCCCGGTCTTCGGACCGGGCCTGATGATCTTTAGGGGACTGGTAGGGGAATCGGGTCAGCCCCTCGAACCATCCGGCCACGCCTGGCGGGGCCGGACCACCCGGCCATTCCTCGCCAGCCGACCCGGACGCCGGCCACATAGCCGCGCGCCTCTCGGCCTCCGCCAGCTCCGCGTTACGTCGCTCGCGAATGACCTTCGTGTCGGATGATCGGGTGCCTCGCCCGACGCCGCTGCGACGTCCTCCACTCCATGCTCCGCAACAGGATCCCCTGCCAACCCCGCCCAGCCACGCCCTTTGACGCTTGACAAAACCCATAGAGACACCCCCGGTCCATAGTCAACTTGGGTGCGCGCAGCGCAGTGGACGGGCTTGGTCCCAGGTGCCGTCGAACGTGGCGGCCCGCTGGGGTGGAGGCCGGCGGGCCTCATGGCGCGTACCGTGGGGTACACGATGTACCCAACCCCGGGCGAGGTGCCTTCATGACCACCGAGCAACCCACCACACCAGGCCAGCGCGTCGAGCGGCTCCGCCGAGCAGCCGGGCTCTCCCGAGAGCGCCTCGCCGGACTCGCCGGACTCAGCCCGACCACCGTGAAGTTCATCGAGAACGGCCGCCGCGCCCTGACCCTCCGCGCAGCACAGCAGCTGGCCCCGCACCTCGGCGTCCGGGACCTCGGCGAGCTGTTCGGCCCCGCCGTCGCGCTGTCCCTCGACGCCCGGCCCAGCCACCCCGCCGTCAACGACGTGCGCCGCGCGCTGACCGCGTGGCACATCACTCTCGACGGCGACCCAGAGAGCCCTGCCTACCTGGGCGGCGCCGTCGACGCCGCGTGGCAGACGTGGCACACCTCCCGGCATCAGCGCACCGAAGCCGGCCTGATCCTGCCTGGGCTGCTGGACGCCACCCAGCGGGCCGCACGCCTGCACGACGGCGCGGACCGGCGGGCCAGCCTCGCTCTGCTCGCCCAGGCGTACCACCTCGCCCAGGCGTACCTGGCCTGGCACGGCGACCGCGAGATGGTGTGGCTCACCGTCGACCGCGGCATGGCCGCCGCGCTGGACTCCGACGACCCGCTGGCCATCGCCCAGTCCATCTGGTACGCTGCGCACCTCCTCCGCTCCGCCGGCCGCGCCGACGAGGCAGTGGAGCGGCTGCGGGAAGCGCGCGGCCTCATCGAGCCGCGAGTCGCCGACGGCGGGCCCGAGTGGGCGGAGATGCTCGCCGACCTGCACCTGTGCGCGGCGCTGACCCGCGCCCGATCGGGCGACCAGGGGGCCTGGTCGGACTGGGACGCCGCGCGGCAGGTCGTCGAGCGGGCGCTGCCGGATGGCTACGTCGGTCTGCGTACCCGCGTCTCCCGGCCGCTCGTCGACGTCTACGCGGTGATGTGCGCCGTCGACCTCGGCGACCCCGACGAGGCGCAGCGCCGGGCCCACTCGCTCGACCCGGCGTCGATCCCGTCGACGGAGCGGCGCGGCCGCCACTACGTGGAACTGGCACGGTCAGCGGACCTGGAGGGAGCTCGGGAGGCGACGCTGCATCTGCTCACGCGGGCCGAGGCGACGTCACCGGAGACGGTCCGGTACTCGCCGCCAGCGCGGGACATGGCGGCGCGGCTGGCGCGGGAGGCACCGGCGGCGATCCGGGCTGAGGCAGTGGAGTTGTCCCGGCGGATCGGTGTCCCTGAGCTGTAGGTACGCCCCGTCACCGGGTACGCGGCGCACCCCCACCGCTCGGCGCTGCTGCTTAGCGTGATCGCACGGCTGCGGCAGGGAGTCGCCAGCGTGCGACGAGCTGTTCTCCCTGCCCGCCGCGTCAGACGGCGGCGGAGGTCCTTCCAGCCCCGGCCCCGTCCGGGGCACGAACCTTCCGCCGCCGCCCCCAACCGAGCAAGGGAGGCGGCTGTGGCGCTCTGGTCCGAACTACGCGCGATCATCCGGTGGTTACTGCGGCGACCCGATCCGCCTCCGCCGCCCGGATACGGTAAGCGCGTTCAGGCCGCCGAGCAGGATGCCGCGCGGCAGCGGCTCCTCGGCCAGGCGCAGGCCGAGCGGCTGCGGAACAGCCGCTGGTACACGGAGCCGACGCAGCCCAACGCGTACGTGCCGCTCACCTTGGGCCAGCGCACCGGCTACCAGGTGAGGTGCGACCGGTGACCCGCATGGTCGACGACCTCGACGCCGGGTGCGTCGCAGCGGTCGCGGACCTGGTGGTCACCAGCCACGCGGACGGCCGCACCTGCTGGCGGTGTACGCCGGAAGGCTGCGAAGAGGCCATGTGGGCGCGGAGCATCCTCGACCTGGCCGACACCGACCGGGGCGCCCTGGAACGGCTGGTGGCCACGTGGTGAGCGTCCGCGTGCCCGCCGGGGAACGGCTGTCGCTGCGCACCGGCGAATGGGCCACTCACACCGGCCAGCTCGGCACCACGTACATCGACATGCGGGTGGTCGACGTCGGCGGCCAGCCCACCGACGTGCCCGGCTGGGTGCGGGTATACGGCCACGGCCTCGAGTGCCGGTGGGAGTCGGTGCAGTGCCCGGAGCCGTGGTGCCTGGAACTGCTGGTGAAGGTCGAAGCCCTGTACGACGCGGTGAACCGATGAAGGCGGCCGTGCGGGCAACCAAGATCAGGGAATCGGTGGACCACCGCTACCAGGTGTCCGGCGCGCCCGACCTCACCGACTACCGGGGCCGGAAGTTCCGGCCGACGGAGCTGGAGGTGATCGTCATCGACGGCGCGATCTCCACGACCACCGTGCACGGCGTCCTGCTCGGCACCAGCGGACCGTACGGGGGGCGATACACCGACGCCCGCTGGTATGGGCCGTGGGAGTGGCAGGTGCCGCCGCTGCCCGAGTGGATCAGGGACGTCGCGGTCGACGTCCAGGCCGCCGGGTAGGTGCCGGCGTGCGCTGGAGCCGGGCCCCACCGCCCCGCCGTAGACTGCCCCCGAGCTGCCACGATTCCCGACCCAGCAGGAGAGCAACCGTGCAGGTATCCCAGGCCCTGGACATCATGGAAGCCCTCTACCGAGCCGCCGAGCACCCGGACATCACCGAGATCAAGCGGTATGGCCGGGACGCCGAGCCCGGCGGCCAGTCACCCGCAGGGATCAGGCTGTGGCACGAAAGCGGGTCCAGCTCGATGCTGTGGGCGGCCGTCCCGCACCGGGACGCCCAGCCCCTGCCGCTCGGCGAGATGCCGCCCCCGCGGCTGCGCTTCTGGCGGCTGCTCGTGCTCACCCATCAGATCCTCGACGTCGCCCAGCCCGAGCCGTTCGCCTCGTGGGAGCTGTGCGCCACCCCGGGCGTCGGCTGGACCGAGAACGGCCACCCGACCCCGTCGGCGCTGCGGATCACCTGCCGCGACCGAACGGTGCTCCACCTGCGGGCCACGGCGACGTCCGGTGACCGGCGCGAGCCAGAGACCGACCCCTATCCGGACTACCAGATTCCCGAAGGAGTCCGCGAATGGCACCACAAAGTCAGTGCTCCGTCTGCGGGGCACGTGTAGGCCCATCCCCGGGCAACCCCTGCCCGCCGCACCAGGCTGAGAAGGGCCGGGGCACCTGCTCCGGCAGCGGCCAACCCACCGTGTGATCGCACTGAAATCGGCGGACCGGGTCGGCCGTTCGGCCGGGTGGGCTGCCCGGTCGTCGGCCGACCCGCCCGTTCGCCTGGTTATGGATGTCGGTCTATCCCCCTAGCGTGTCGGGGCGTCCAACAACGAGCGGGGGTTTGTGTTGCGTCGGATGACAACACATCGAAAGACGGCGGCAGGCGTGTCGGCTCTGGTCGTGGTGGCCGGGCTGGCGGTCGGTACGCCCGCAAGGGCGGCCGACGAGGTCGGCACCATCACCCGGGAGGGCGTCGTCCTCCAGTACCAGCGGGTGGCGAAGGCGGTGACCCCGGTGAAGGGGACGGGCGCCACCCGGTCCGACTTCGACGGCGACGGCATCGACGACGTCGCGGCCACGGGCGACCCCTCCCAGTCCGAGCTGCCCCATTACCCGACCGGGGTGGTCGTCGTGCGCTACTCGTCCGCGCCACAGATCGACTACTTCCTGGGCGTCCTGTCGCCGACGGAGGGCGGCTGCGGCTGCTTCGGTCTGGCGCTGGTGGCGGGGGACTTCAACGGCGACGGCTACGACGACCTCGCCATCGGTGACTCCGACGAATCGGACCCGCGCAACAAGGCCCACGCGGGCGGGGTCTGGGTCATCCCGGGCAGCGCCTCGGGCCTGGTGGTCGGCGCGGCGGGCCACTTCAACCAGAGTTCGCCAAACGTGCAGGGCGAGCCGGAGAGCTACGACCGGTTCGGGGCGGCGCTCGCGGCGGGTGACATCAACGGGGACGGCCGCGACGACCTGGCGATCGGCGCTTACGGGGAGGCGATCGGGGACAAGGCGGACGCCGGCTCGGTCTACGTCCTGTTCGGCGGGTCGGGTGGGCTGACGGCCACCGGCTCCCAGTACTTCCAGCAGGACCAGGCGGCGGTGCCGGGCGCGGCCGAGCGCAACGACCACTTCGGCTACATGCTCGCGATCGGCAAGGTCGACAACAATAGGTACGCGGACCTGGTCATCGGCGCGCCGCACGAGAACGACGGCACGTCCCCCGACGGCAGCGGCATGGTCACCCTGATGTGGGGCTCGGCGAGCGGCGTGTCGACCACCGGCGCGACGTCGGTGACCGGCGCGGCGGTGTACCCGGCGACGGGCGACCCCGACGTCGTCGCCTGGTATCTGGGCGAGACCCTGGCGATCGGCGACGTGAACGGCGACGGGCTGGGCGAGGTGATCGCCGGTGCGCCCGACGCGCAGACCCCGCACCTCACGGGTGGGCTCATCGCCGTCCTCACGGGCCGTTCCGGCGGCCTGTCCGGCAGCGCCGTAAAGATCATCACGCAGCGCACGGCTGGCGTGCCGGGTGATCCGGAGGGCGAGGACCGCTTCGGTGGCGCGCTCGCGGTCGGCGACGTGACTGGCGACGGCAAGGCGGACGTGCTGGTCGGCGTGCCCGGCGAGGACATCGGCTCGACGGACAGCGCCGGCATGATCACGCTGCTGAAGGGCTCCTCGTCGGGCCTGACCGGCAGCGGCGCGCAGGGCTTCGACCAGAACCACTCGGTGGTGCCGGGCTCGGCCGAGCGCGATGACAAGTTCGGTGCCTCCGTCGCGCTGCTGAACCTCAACGGCACCGGCGGGCTCGACGCCGTCGTGGCGTCGACCGGGGAGGAGATGGTCAACGACACGCCTGGATACGCCTCGGGCTCCATCACCGCGTTCCACGGCTCCTCCGGCGGGCTCGTGCCGCAGACCACCTCGTGGAGCGGCGCGTCCCTGCGCACCGACCGCGTCTGGCCCGAGCGGTACGGCATGCGCATCGCCGGGCCGCACAGCGGCGGCTCGGTCTACTGATCCTGCGGCCTCTACTGATCCTGCGACGCGAGGGGCCGGTCCCGTGGGGCCGGCCCCTCGGCACGTCCGCCCCGCCTCGGCGTCGACGGGGTGTGCGTTCGGTACGGTCCGGGGCAGCGCCGGCACGCCGCTCCCGGTCGTACACATGTTCCATCCACAGGCTGTGGACGGGCGGAGGGTCGATGAGTTACCAGCTCAGCGCGGTCGTGGCCGATGTCGAACTGCTCCGCGAGCGGACCGCCGACCTCGATCACGCCGTGCTCGCCGCGCTGCGGCAGGACTTCGCGCTGCTGCCGGTCACCCCGCAACTCGTGCAGGAGCTGACCGGGGCGCTGCCGGACTTCGCCGCCGAACCACCCGGCCCGGAGCAGCCGTTCGAGCTGGTGTTGTCGCCGGTCCTGGCGGGGCTGCTCGCCGGGTGGTCCCGGTCGGGGCCGGTGGCGTACCTGGAGGCGGAGTTCTCGGGGGGCCTCGGGCGGCAGGCGTCGGTGGTGTGGCTCGCCGGAGCGGTCCACTGGGGCCCGCACTTCGACGACGTGTTGGACGCCCCGCGCGGGCAGTGGCCGCTGAACGCGGCGCTGACGCGCATCGGCGCGGAGCCGGGCCGGTGGATCGACCCGTTCGCCGAGCTGGGGCTGCACCTGGAGCGGAACACCGCCGGCTGGCTGGCGCACGGGCGGCGCGGGCTGACCGCCGACTACTGGGACGAGCTGGCTGAGGAGTGGGAATTCAAGGAATCCGGCGATCGGCAGCAACCTGAGCGCCCCGATCCCGTTGTGGACTGGGGGATTCCATGAAATTGCGACAATTCGTTTTCATTGCGACACTGCTCACGGCTGCCTCGATCGCCGGCAGCGGCGTACGTCCACAAGGGCCGGTCGACACGGGCGGCGATGCCCGCCCGCCCGGGCCGCCGCCCGACGCCGGCCGGGCGGCCACCGGCGAGGTCGTCGACCTCGACGGCCTGCGCAACGTCGAGTTCGGCGAGACCGAGGAGGAGCTGACGCGGCGCGGGATGCTGACGTCCGACGTGGACGCCTGCGGGCCCACGCTCGCCGGCCACGGCGCGGTCAGCCCGATCTTCGTCGACGACCGGCTGGTGCTGCTCTGGCTCGACGACCCGGTCCGCACCCCGCAGGGCATCGGCGTCGGCACGCCGGTCGACGAGGTCCGGGCCCGCTACCGGTCGGTGAGCCCGCTCGACGCCCCCGGGCGGACGTACCGGTTCGACGGACTGCTGGCCCGCAGCGGCGACCGCGCGTACCTCTTCCTGCACGACGGGCGCACGGTCCGGAAGATCATCGCCGGGTACGCCGACTGGGCCCGCCGCCTCTTCGCCGAGGGCTACGGCCCCTGCTGAGCCGAGGGCTACGGCCCCTGCTGACAGCTTGATCTGCGCGTACCCGATCATGGGTTGTGCGGACGCGGGCCGGACGGTAGAGACGACGCATGCGTCGGGTAACCATGGTCGTCCTCTCGGTGGTCTGCGTGACCCTGCTGGGCGTCGTCACCAACGTCGCCACCGGGGCGCTGCCCGATGAGTGGACGCCGCGCCTGTGGCTCGCCTGGCCGGCGCTCGCCGTGGTGGTCGTGGCGCTGATGGTGGTCGAGATCCGACGGGCCCGCGAGTCCGCGCCGGTCACCGGCGTGACCGCGACGCACGCCCGCCGGGTCCTGCTCGACCGGGTACGCCGGTACTGGATCACCAGCGTGCTGGAACGATCCCTGCACCAGGAGGCGCGGATCCAACTGGGCGTCACCGCGTCGGCCGACGACCGGCGGTACCCGTGGACGCTGCGGGCCACCCACCGCGACGGCTTCACCGGCGTCCTCGACGAAGGCGCGTCCGTGGCCGGCCTCTTCGAGCGGCTCGACCGGGCCGTGGTGATCCTCGGTGCGCCCGGCTCCGGCAAGACGACCACCCTGCTGGAGCTCGCCCGGGAGCTGATCGACGCGGCCGAACAGGACCCGGAGGCCCCGTCCCCGGTGGTGCTGAACCTCTCGTCGTGGGCCACCCGACGCCAGCCGCTGGAGCAGTGGCTCGCCGCCGAACTGACCGAGCGGTACGGCATCCCGTCCCGGCAGGCGGGCGCGTGGATCGAGGCCGGCGCGATCCTGCCCCTGCTCGACGGCCTCGACGAGGTCGTCGCGGCCCGCCGCGACGAGTGCGCGGCGGCGATCGCCGCGTTCCACGCCCGGCAGCCGCTCACCCCGATTGCGATCTGCTGCCGCGAGGCCGAGTACCGGGAGCTCCACACCGGCCTTCCCGTCTACGGCACGGTGACGATCCAGCCGCTGACCCGGCCGCAGATCGAGCGGTACCTGGACCGCTCCGGGCCCGCCCTCGCCGGCCTCCGGGCCGCCCTCGCCGCCGACGAGGGCCTGTGGGAGTTCACCGGGTCGCCACTGCTGCTCGCCATCATGGGCCTGGCCTACGCCGACGGTCCCGGCCCGACCGCCGGTCCCGGCGGTCGCCGCACCCGCCTCTTCGCCCGGTACGTCGAGACGATGCTGCGGCACCGCCCGCACCCGGCGTACCGGCCGGAGCAGGCGGTCCGCTACCTGTCGGTGCTCGGCCACCAGTTGCGCAAGCGGCAACAGACCATCTTCGTCCTCGACCTGATCACCCCCGACTGGTCGCCGCTCCGGGCCTTCCGGAGTGCCGGCGTGCTCAGCCAGGCACTGGCCAGCGTCGCCGTGGGCGGGCTGCTCGCCCTGCTCGGCACCGGCCTGCTCGGCTGGCCCGGCCTCGTGGTCGGCGCGGCAGCGGGAGTGCTGACGGCACTGGGCCTCGGGCTCGACACATACCACGTCGTCGAACGGATCACGTCCCGGGAGCGCCCGGCGGATGATGTACGGCGAGTGCCCGTCGCCTGGCCGCACGACATCCGAACGAGTCTCACCTGGATGGTCCGCTTCTCCGGGGCCGGCTGGCAGATCCTCGGCAACTCGATGCTGGTGGGGCTGGTCCTCGGCCACGCCGACACCCGGCACACCTGGTGGGGACCGCTCCCCCAGCTGGCGTACGGCTTCGCGTTCCTGTTGGCCACGTTGCTCAGCATGGCTGCCGCCGATTCCCTGCTGTTCAAGCTCCACCTGGCCGGCCCGCCGGGCGGCACCCCGCAACGGGAGATCCCGAGCCCCGCCCTGCGGCAGCAACTCCGGGCCGCCGCCGGCGAAGCGCCGGTGATCGCTGTCGTCGCCGGCATTCTCGGCTGGCTGCTCGTCGACAGCCCAAGCGGCACGGGCCTGCGGTACGGGGCGGTCCTCGGAGCCTTCGCCGCGTCGTACCTGCTGGTGGCCGTCGCTCTCGGGCCCCTCACCGAACAGTGGCTGGTACGCCGGCGGCTCGCCCGCGAGGGTGCCGTGCCCCTCCCGCTGCGGCCGTTCCTCGACTACGCCGTGCAGTGCCTGTTCCTGCGGGACGTCGGCGACGGCTACATCTTCGTCCACCGGGAGCTGCTGGAGTTCTTCGCCGACCGGCTGACCAAGTCCGACGCCCAGGCGCTCCCGCGCCCGTGAGATCGGGTTGCGGATAGTCGAGCTGCGGATCCCGGACAGAAGCGCGTCTGCGCCCACTCCCGTACGGCATTCTTCGGTGTCGGCGTCATTCCGACGTCGACGACCACGCCGAGGAGCAGATGTTGCTGACCATCGCCAGGAACCCGATTCCGGACCTGAGCATCACGGGCGCGTTGGACCCCTACGCCGAGCAGATCGAGCAGGCGTTCGGCCAGTATCAGCAGACGACCGGTGAGGAGTTGGCGGAGCACGAACGACAGGCCATCCTGACGCAGCTTATCCTCTGGTCCGGACCCGAGGGCAAGGAGTCGTTCCCCTCCTGGGCGCAGGCCGTGCGGGCGGCCCAGATGCGGTTGAAGACCGGCGGCTTCCTGGGTGAGCGGAACACCAACGAGGTGAAGTCCCGCAACGAGGGCCTGTTCAAGATGGCGATGGGCAGCGTCAACTGGGCCAACTGCGGAAAGACGGCGGAAAACATCCTGGTCGAGCTGAAGAAGCGACACCCCACCTTCGTTGGTGGCATCGAGGCGGGAATGTCGACGAAGGTCGGCTCGGGTGCCGGGCATCGGTTGACGGAGATTTTCCGGAAGGTGCCGCAGCCTGGGCAGATCCTGCTCCTCGACTGTTCCTTCCCGTCCGTGCACACCTTCCTGCTGGAAATCCACTCGAATGGCAACCGCTACCTGTGCCAGGGCTACCAGAGCACCTATTACGCCAGCTGGTGGACGGGAAAGGACGATGAGGGTCTGCTCGTCCGCGAGGGGCAGGAGGCGAAAGTCAGCAACGAGGACCGGAACCGGCTGCGCCGGACGCGTGAGGACTGGGGCCTCGGCCGGCCCATCGACCCCAACCGGTACGACGACATGGTCGTCCTGCTGGCGAAGGCGTTCGACGCGGCCGCCGTGCCGGACATCGGCGTGGGCGAGTACGACGGCATGGAGGTCGAGAAGCTGCGGCGGCAGGAGACCGCCGCGTGGGAGGTGTTCGCCGAGTTCTGGCCGGAGCTGCCGTTCTGCCCGGTGCAGCGGGAGACGGACAGCATCGCCAAGCGCACGCAGCGCCCCGAGATCGAGGTCACCGAGATACTGGTGCCGGACGTCACCGAGGGCGCGGGCACGTCGGTGACGGTCCCGGTGGTGCCCAACTCGATCAAGGGCTGACCCAACCGAGACCAGAACCCGGAACGCCCGGTGCGATCCTCGCGGATCGACCGGGCGTTCTCGCTGTTCACGAGCGGTGGCGGCGGGATTTGAACCCGCGGAGGGCGTAAACCCTCACACGCTTTCGAGGCGTGCTCCTTAGGCCACTCGGACACGCCACCGCCGACGAGGCTACAGGACCCCGGTCGCGGATGCCGAACCGGTATCCCCCCGGTCGGCCTGGCAGGATCTTTGCCATGAGTACGCACATCGGCGCGAAGCCGGGAGAGATCGCCGAGCGGGTCCTGATGCCGGGCGACCCGCTGCGGGCCAAGTGGATCGCGGAGACCTACCTCGAGGACGCCAGGTGCTACTCGACGGTCCGGGGCATGCTGGGCTTCACCGGCCGCTGGAACGGGGTGGACGTCTCCGTCCAGGGCTCCGGCATGGGCATGCCGTCCGCCTCGATCTACGCCCACGAGCTGATCAACGAGTACGGCGTGAAGACCCTGATCCGGGTCGGCTCCTGCGGGGCGCTGACCGAGGAACTCCAACTGCGGGACGTGGTGGCGGCCATCGGCTCGTCCACCGACTCGAACATGAACCGGATGCGCTTCGCCGGCCTGATCGACTACGCCCCGGTCGCCGACTTCGGGCTGCTGCGTACGTCGGTCGAGGTGGCCGAGCGGCGCGGCATCACCATGCGGGTGGGCCCGATCCTGGCGGCGGACGCCTTCTACACCGACCGGCCGGACCTCTACGACAGCCTCGCCGACTACGGGGTCCTGGCGGTGGAGATGGAGTCGGCGGCGCTCTACACGATCGCTGCCCGATTCCGCGCCCGCGCGCTGACCATCCTCACGGTCAGCGACCACATCAAGACCGGCGAGAAGACCACCTCGGAGGAGCGCGAGCAGACCTTCTCCCAGATGGTCGAGATCGGCCTGGACACGGCCGTCGCCTGACCACCCGCCTGGCCCACGCCCGACAGGCCGTGGGCCAGGGCCGTGGGCCGCCACAAGATCGTGCTCGTTCCCGGAACGAGCGGGGCAGCGGCGGTCAGCGGAAGAAGGCGCGCAGGACAGCGGAGTTCTCCGCCTCCAGCACCCCGCCGTAGACCTCGGGGCGGTGGTTGAGCCGCCGGTCGCGCAGGACGTCCCAGAGCGAACCGGCCGCCCCGGTCTTGGGCTCCCAGGCCCCGAAGACGACCGTCGCGACGCGGGCGAGCACGATGGCCCCGGCGCACATCGTGCAGGGTTCCAGCGTCACCACGAGGGTGCAGTCGTCCAGCCGCCACCGGCCCAGGCGCTCGGCGGCCCGGCGCAGCGCCAGCACCTCCGCGTGTGCGGTCGGGTCCCCGGTCAGCTCCCGCTCGTTGCGCCCGTAGGCCAGCTCGGCGCCGTCCGAGCCGTAGATCACGGCACCAACCGGCACGTCGTCGACCGCCGCGTCGATGCGAGCCGCCTCGTCGGCCGCCATCTCGACGCAAGCCGCTTCGCCCACACGGGCCGGCGCGGGGCCGGTGACCGCGACCTGGAGGGCACGCCGCATCCACAGCTCGTGCCGCTGCCGGCGACCCGCCCCGCCCAGATCCGCCCCGCCCGGGTCCGCGAGGCCCTCGTCGGCACCCGGACCGATCCGCCGCGACGATCCCGGGGTCGGCTGCCCCGGCCGCACGGTGCCCAGGGCCGGGTCGGTGGCGTCGGCCGGCTCAGACGCCACGCAGTTCCTCGACCTCGTCGACGCAGCCCAGGACCTGACACACCTCGGCGGTCACGTCGGCCGGCAGCATGCCCTCGTGGGCGCACAGTCGCAGCAGCCGCTGCGCGGGGATGCCGAGGTCGGCGAGGAGGTCGGCGTCGCCGACCGGGTCCGCCTCCGGGTCGACGGCCGGCTGCTCGCTGTCGTCGTCGCCGGTGCCGCTGCCAGTGCCAGTGCCAGTTCCCGGCCGGGGCCCCTCGGTGTCGTCGAAGCCGGTGACCGATCCCTTCAGGTCGCCGATCAGCAGGGCACCGAGCCGGGACTCCTCGGCGTACGCGGAGTCGGAGCCGAACACCCGCAGGTCCTCGCCCTCGTCGAGGCGCAGGATGACCAGGTAGGCGTCGTCGGCCTCGACGAAGAGCAGCGACAGGTCGGCGTCGGGCTCGACGTCACGCAGCCGGTCGGCGACCTCGTCGACGTCGGTGGCCCCACGCAGGTTCACCTCTGCGGCGGTCCAGCCGCCTCCGTCGCGCACCACGGCGGCAGCGAAGTACGACACGGTTCCCCCAAGTTTGCCTCGGCACAGCACGCCGACTCGTTACGCGTGCACGTTAACCGGTCGGGTCGGCAGGCGACCGGTCAACGCCCCGAAGGGCCGGTCATTCCCGTGGAAAGTGTGGCGGTCGGCCGGAGCCGTCAGCCCCCGACCCGGCGGCGGGTGGCGATGAGTTGCCGCAGCCGCTCGGTGCGCGCGCGTTGGGGCCGTTCCCGCTCGCGTCCCGCTCGGGCCCCCGCCAGCTCGGCGAGGATCTGGAGGCGGCGGCGGCTCCGCTCAGGGTCGAGCCGCGGGGTGGTCCAGGCCATACCGCCGAGAGTGCGCCGTCGGAGCGGGTACGTCAAGACGGGAATTGGTGCGCAGCCGACCGGCGACCGACGGTGGCGCCTCGGTGCCGGTCGGATCCACCGTGCGGAGGCCCGTCACCAGAGGGGCCAGTCGCCCGTCGTCGCCCAGGTCACGGCCACCACGGCGGCGGCGATGCTCCAGCCGCCGGCGGTGACGATCGCGACGCCGGCGGCGACGCCACGGTCGCCGTAGCGGGCCAGCGCCAGGGCGGCCAGCCAGGCCAGCCCGCCGGCGACGACGGTCCACCAGGCGTACGTGGGGACGTCACGGCCGAGGAGGGCGAACAGCACGAGCCAGGCGGCGGTGACGGCGGCCCCGGAGGCGAGCGCCGCCCCGGTCACCGGGTGCGGTTCGCGCCAGGTCGGCCGCAACGGCGGCCCGGAGGGGAAGAGCCCCGAGGGGGTACGCGAGCCGGGGTGGGCCTGCTGCTCCGGGTCGGCCCAGTCCGGGTGGGCAGGCTGCCAGGTCATCACCACACTCCGTCCGCCGGTTGCCGCGGGACACGGGGTGGACACCCCGGACCGTTCCTTCCCCACCGTAACGGTTCTGTCAGGATGGATGGATGTCCTCGTGCTTCCCGCGTCGGCGTCGCCTGCGCGCGGCGTACCCGGTGCTGCTGCTGCTCGCGCCGGTGCTGGCCGCCGGTTGCGGTGCGCCGCCGCCGAACCGGACGCCCGGCGGCTGGGTGGCCCCGACCGGGATGGTCACCGGCGGGCAGCCGCCCGCGACACCGGCCGACCCGTCGGCGCCGTCGCCGTCGGGCACCCCGTCGGCGAGCGCCCGGCCGTCGGCGTCGCCGAGTCCGACCCGCACCGGCCTGCGGCATGTCTTTCCGGTGCGCGCGGGCGATGTCGCCTACCATCCGACCCACTCCGCGTACCCGGGGACGGACATCTTCGCCGACTGCGGGGAGCCGGTGGTGGCGGTGACCGACGGGACGATCCTCGAGGTGAGCCGGGTGGACCGGTTCGACAAGCGGGGGCCGCTGGGGCCCCACAACGGCGGCCTGTCGGTGTCGCTGCTAGGCGACGACGGGGTGCGCTACTACGGCTCGCACCTGAGCGCGCTCGCCGACGGGATCGACGCCGGCACGCGGGTGCGGGCCGGGAGGCAGCTCGGCCGGGTGGGCCGCACGGGCAACGCGAACAACGTCTGCCACCTGCACTTCGGCCTCTCGCCGCAGTGCGCGGGCCGGGGCGACTGGTGGATCCGGCGCGGGGTGGTCTGGCCGGCCCGTTATCTGGACTCGTGGCGGCGCGGCGGCAACCGGGAGCCGGCCGCCGAGGTCGCCGCATGGCATCGCGAGCACGGCTGCCCGAAGGCGCCGGCCGGCACCGACTGAGAAACCGGCTGGGAGTGGGACCAGGGATGGTCCAATCGCGACATCCCGGTTCAACCGGTCGGACACATTGACGGACGTCTCGGGTACCGGTTAACGTCCCGTCATGAGAGAGCGCTCTCACAGGTAACGAACCTCCCCAATCCCGACCAAGCGCCGTCGCCGGCCGATCCGGCGTACCCGCGCGATGGAGGCACCCGTGACACCTCCCGCACCACACCGCCGCCGCCTCTGGGCCCTCGCCTCGTCCACCGTCCTCGCCCTCGCCGCCGGCAGCCTCGCCGTGGCCGTCAACACGGCCCCCGCCCAGGCCGCGTCCGTCGGGGCGGGCAGCTACACCACCACGCCCGTCGGCCCGCTGCCCGCCGGCTGCGGGCAGCTCTCCACCAACCCCCGGCAGCACGTCACCGCCGATGCCCCCGCCGGGGCCGTGCCCACCAACGACTGGTGGTCGTCGCTGCTGTGGAAGCGCACCGACTGCGCCTACAGCGAGCCGCTGCACGCCCACCCGCTGTCCTACGACACCTTCACCGACGGGCTGGGCTTCTCGGCCAACTCGACCCCCGCGATCAGCGGCACCGCCACCGGGGTCGGCGAGTTCCACTACCCCTACACGCAGGACATCCGCGTCGGGGTCGCCGGGCTCGCCGCGCCGACCGTGCAGGTCGCCGGCTGGACCGACTGGACCGTCACCCCGTACTGGAGCGACGGCGCCCGCAGCCTGCGCGCCACCATCGGCCACGGCCTGCCGTTCGCGTACTTCCAGGCCACCGGCGGCGACGCGGTCGTCAACACCAACAGCACCCCGACCGTGTGGTCGAACAGCGGCGCGACCATCGGCTTCACCGTCGCCGGCCACGACTACGTCGCGTACGCGCCGAGCGGCGCGAGCTGGACGGTCAGCGGGGGCCGGATCTCGTCCACCCTCGCGGGCCGGGGCTACTTCTCCGTCGCCCTGCTGCCCACCACCGCCGGCAGCACCGCCGCCGAACGCACCAGCCTGGCCACCACCTACGGCCGGTACGCGCACGCCCACGTCACCGGCACCCGCGTCTCGTACGCCTACGACCAGGCGGCCAGCCGGATGACCACCACGTACGCCTTCACCACCACCGCCCGGGAGGGCACCGCCACGCAGACCGTGGTGAGCCTCTACCCGCACCAGTGGAAGGCGCTGACCGGCTCCACGCCGATCACCCAGACGTACCCGTCGGCGCGCGGCCGGATGAAGGTCCTCACCGGCGTCAGCCAGTTCCGCACCGCGATGACCTACCACGGGGTGCTGCCGGAGCTGCCGGCCGTCGGCGACGGCTCCGGCGCCGACCTGGCCACCCTGCGCGACCAGCTCGCCGCCGTCCGGGGCAACCCGATGGACCAGCGCGGCGGCGACACGTACTGGACCGGCAAGGGCCTCGGCCGGGCCGCCCGGATCGCCGAGGTCGCCGACCTCGTCGACGACACCGCCACCCGCGACAGCGCGCTCAACGCCATCCGGAGCACCCTCACCGACTGGTTCACCGCCTCGCCCGGCAAGGCCGCGAAGGTCTTCTACTACGACCAGAACTGGGGCACCCTGATCGGCTATCCGGCCTCGTACGGGTCCGACCAGGAGCTCAACGACCACCACTTCCACTACGGCTACTTCATCGCCGCGGCGGCCACCCTGGCCAAGTTCGACCCGCAGTGGGCCACCGACGCCCGCTACGGCGGCATGGTCGACCTGCTCATCCGGGACGCCGACAACTACGACCGCGCCGACACCCGGTTCCCGTACCTGCGGGACTTCGACATCTACGCCGGCCACGACTGGGCCTCCGGGCACGGCTCGTTCGGCGCGGGCAACAACCAGGAGTCCTCGTCGGAGGGGATGAACTTCGCCAACGCCCTGATCCAGTGGGGTCAGGCCACCGGCGACACGGCCGTCCGCGACGCCGGCATCTTCCTCTACACCACGCAGGCGGCGACGATCCAGGAATACTGGTTCGACCACGCCGACGAGAACTTCCCCGCCGGGTTCGCGCACTCGACGGTCGGCATGGTCTGGGGCGACGGCGGCGCGTACGCGACCTGGTTCAGCGCCGAGCCGGAGATGATCCAGGGCATCAACCTGCTGCCCGTCACCGGCGGCCACCTCTACCTCGGCTACGACCCCGCGTACGTCCGCACCAACTACGCCGAGCTGGTGCGCAACAACAACGGGCAGCCGACCGTGTGGCAGGACATCCTCTGGCAGTTCCAGGCGCTCGGCGACGCCGGCACGGCGCTGACGAACCTGCGGGCCAACCCCGGCTACACGCCGGAGGAGGGGGAGAGCCGCGCGCACACCTTCCATTGGATCCGCAACCTCGCCGCGCTCGGCACGGTCGACACCACGGTCAGCGCGAACCACCCGCTGAGCGCGGTCTTCACCCGCAACGGGGCGCGGACGTACGTGGCGTCGAACATCACCGCCGCGCCGATCACGGTGCGGTTCTCCGACGGCACCACGCTGACCGTGGCGGCCGGGAAGACGGCCACCACCGGGGCGTACACGTGGAGCGGCGGCAACGCCGGCGGCGGCGTGCCGCCGACGGGCACCCCGAGCCCCACGCCGACCACCAGCAGCCCGTCGCCGACCCCGACAACCACCAGCCCGAGCCCGACGCCGACCACCCCACCGCCGACCGGCTCGCCGACGCGCTACCTGCTCGCCGGGGGCGGGCTCGGTGCGGCCGGCGGCGCGGGCACCACGACGGTGGCGGCGGCGAACGGCAACCACGACGGCACCCCGACCAACGCCCAGGTGTTCACCGCGACCGGCCTCAACCTCGCGTACGCCGGCGGGCAGACCGCGTTCGACCTCTTCCTCGACGCCGGCACCGCCGTCGGCAACGGGGTGCAGGTGCGGCTCTCCTACGACCTCACCGGCAACGGGAGCTGGGAGCGGGTGGAGACCTACCGCTACTTCGCCACCGACCCGATCCCCGGGTACGAGCACTACACCCAGGCCGCCGGGCTGCACTCCAGCAGCGGCACGCTCGGCAACCTGGCGGGCGGCACCGTGAAGGTGGAGGTCTGGTCGGCGATCGGGGGCAGCCCGAGCACCCTCGGCCTCGGCAACCAGTCGGTGGTGAAGCTGCCGTACTCCTGACCGGTCCGCACCGGTCCCGACGCACCACCCACACCCCGCGCCGCCGGTCGTACCCCCGACCGGCGGCGCGGGCGCGTAGGTTGCAGGGCATGACCGACCGGGACCCCGTCGCCGACCTGCGCCGGATCGCGTTCCTGCTGGAGCGGGCCAACGAGGCGACCTACCGGGTGCGGGCGTTCCGGTCGGCGGCGCAGACCCTGGCCGCGCTGCCGGCGGCGGAACTGGCCGAGCGGGCCCGCACCGGAAAGCTCACCGAGCTGGCCGGGGTCGGCGACGTCACCGCCCGCTGCGTCGCCGAGTCGCTGGCCGGTGAGGAGCCCGTCTACCTGCGCCGGCTCGTCGCCACCGAGGGCACCGACCTGGACGCCGCCGCCACCGCGCTGCGCTCGGCGCTGCGCGGCGACTGCCACACCCACTCCGACTGGTCCGACGGCGGCTCGCCCATCGAGGAGATGGCGCTCGCGGCGGTCGAGCTGGGCCACGAGTACGTCGTGCTCACCGACCACTCGCCCCGGCTGAAGGTGGCCCGGGGCCTCACGGCGGACCGGCTGCGCCGCCAGCTCGACCACGTCGCGGCGGTGAACGCGGCGCTGCCCGAAGGGTTCCGCGTCCTCACCGGCATCGAGGTGGACATCCTCGCCGACGGCTCGCTGGACCAGGAGGAGGAGCTGCTGGCCCGCCTCGACGTGGTGGTCGGCTCGGTGCACAGCGGCCTCAACGACGAGCGGGGCCGGATGACCCGGCGGATGCTGGCGGCGATCGCCAACCCGCACCTGGACATCCTCGGCCACTGCACCGGGCGGATGGTGTCGTCGCGCCCGGCCGGGGTGAAGGGGGCGGGCGACCGGGCGCACCGGCCGCGTACCCGGGCGGAGAGCGACTTCGACGCGGACGCCGTCTTCGCCGCCTGCGCCGAGCACGACGTGGCCGTCGAGATCAACTCGCGGCCGGAGCGGCAGGACCCGCCGAAGCGGCTGATCCGGCGGGCGCTGGAGGCCGGCTGCCGGTTTGCGATCGACACCGACGCGCACGCGCCCGGCCAGCTCGACTGGCAGCGGTTCGGCTGCGAGCGGGCGGCCCTGTGCGGCGTCCCCGCCGACCGGGTGGTCAACACCTGGCCGGCGGAGCGCCTCGTGGCGTGGGCCCGGGGCTGACCGGCCTGCGCCGACCCGGCCCGCGCCGGGCCAGCGGGCGGCGACTGGACGCGCGCCGGCTCAGCGGGCGGCGGCCGGGGCGGCGGGCGGGGCGGCCTCGACCGCGCGGGCCCGGCTGCGCCGGCCGAGCAGGCCCTGGGTCACCGCGACCCCGACCAGCACGATCAGCGCCCCGACGGGCTGGTGCCAGTTGAGCCGCTCGCCGAGCGCCAGCGCCCCGATCAGCACCGCGAAGATCGGGACGAGGTAGGTCACCATGGACGCGGTGCTCGCCCCCGCCACCCGGATGTTGCGCAGGTTGATCACGAAGGCCAGCCCGGTGCCGAGCGCGCCGAGCGCGAGCACGCTGGCCAGCGCACCCGGCGACAGGTCGGTGGGCAGCGGCGGCGCGCCCGCCACCAGCGGACCCACCACGGCGAGCTGCGCGGTCGCCAGCACGAGCTGGGCCGCCGAGAGCGAGAGGCCGGAGTGGGCACTGCCCGCGACGAACCGCTTCTGGTACGGGATGGCGAAGCCGTAGCAGACCGCCGCACCGAAGCACATGAGCTGACCGGTGAAGTGGGCACCGCCGACGCCCGCCCAGACCCCGAGCACCACGAGCACCCCGGCGAAGCCGAGCCCCAGCCCGACGGCCTTACGGGTGGTCAGCCGCTCGGTGCGGAACACGAGCACCGCCATCGGCAGCACGATCAGCGGCGTGGTGGCGTTCCAGATCCCGGCGAGCATCGACTCGACCCGCTGCTCGCCGTACCCGAAGAGAGTGAACGGCACGGCCACGCCCAGCGCGGCGACCACGAACTGGTGGGCCCAGATCCGGGGCTCGCGGGGCAGCCGGTCGCGCAGCAGCGCGAGCGCGACGACCAGGGTCAGCGCCCCGGCGGCGACCCGGTAGAGGGTGAGGTGCAGCGGATGCAGCTCGCGGACGCCGACCTTGATGAACAGGAAGCTGGAGCCCCAGATCACGGCGAGCGCGAGGAAGCCGGGCAGCCAGCTGCGCAGCGCCGACCTGTCAGGGGTGGTGTCGGGTCTCACCCCTGACACTCTGCCGCAGGGGTACGACGATGTCGCGCGGTTTCCGGCCACCGTGTCCACCACCACAGGAACCACCTACAGTGGCCGAGTTGCTCCCCTGAACACGGCAATCACGCTCGACAACCGGGCACCCCGGTCGCGTAGTGTCACCCCGTGGGACGAATCGATGACCTCGCCAACCGCTACGTGGCCGACTGGGCGCCGCTGAGCCCGGTCGGTGCCACCTACGTCGGCATCGCCGGACACGACGACCGGCTCGACGACCTGTCGCCGGAGGGCTACGCGGCGCGGGCGGAGCTGACCCGGCGCACGCTGGCCGACCTCGACGTCACCGAGCCCGAGTCCGAGGCGGAGCGGACGGCCCGGGAGGCCATGCAGGAGCGGCTCGGCCTGGACCTCGCCCGGTACGAGGCGGGCGAGACGACCAGCGAGGTCAACGTCATCGCCAGCGGGCTGCACGACGTCCGCATGGTCTTCGACCTGATGCCCACCGAGGGCGAGCAGGCGCAGGCCAACATCGCGGCCCGGCTCAACCGGTTCGCGGGCACCGTGGAGGGCTACAAGACGACGCTGCGCGAGGCGGCCGGCGCGGGCCGGGTCAGCTCGAAGGCGCAGCTCGTCGAGGTCGCCAAGCAGTGCGACGTCTGGACGGACCCGGACGGCGACAACTTCTTCCACGGCCTGGTGGAGCGGCTCGGCGTCGACGGCACGCTCGGGGCGGAGCTGCGCCGGGGCGCGGCGGCGGCCACCGCCGCCACCGCCGGGTTCGGCCAGTTCCTCCGCGACGAGCTGGCCCCGCTGGGGCGCGACAGGCAGGCCGCCGGCCGGGAACGCTACGAGCTGGCCTCGCAGTACTTCCTCGGCGCGCGGGTCGACCTCGACGAGACGTACGCCTGGGGGTTCGCGGAGCTGGCCCGGCTGGAGGCCGACATGCGGACGGTCGCCGCGCGGATCGTCGGCCCGGGCGCGACGATCGACGAGGCGGTGGCCGCGCTGGACGCCGACCCGGCGCGCACCATCGCGGGCAAGGAGGCGTTCCGGGACTGGATGCAGGCGCTGGCCGACAAGGCGATCGGCGACCTGCACGGCACCCACTTCGACATCCCGGAGCAGGTGCGCCGCATCGAGTGCTGCCTCGCCCCGACCAGCGACGGCGCGATCTACTACACGGGCCCGAGCGAGGACTTCTCCCGCCCGGGGCGGATGTGGTGGGCGGTGCCGCAGGGCGTCACCGACTTCTCCACCTGGCGCGAGGTGACCACCGTCTACCACGAGGGCGTCCCGGGCCACCACCTCCAGGTCGCCCAGACCGCCGTCCGGGCCGAGAAGCTCAACCGCTGGCAGCGGCTGCTGTGCTGGGTCTCCGGGCACGGCGAGGGGTGGGCGCTCTACTCCGAGCGGCTGATGGACGAGCTGGGCTACCTGGAGGACCCGGGCGACAAGCTCGGCATGCTCGACGGGCAGGCGTTCCGCGCCGCCCGGGTGATCGTCGACATCGGCATGCACCTGGAGCTGGAGATCCCGCGGGACAACCCGTTCGACTTCCACCCGGGCGAGCGGTGGACCCCGGAGCTGGGCTGGGAGTTCATGCGGGCGCACTGCCGGGTGCCCGACGAGAACCTGCGCTTCGAGCTGAACCGCTACCTGGGCTGGCCGGGGCAGGCCCCCTCGTACAAGGTCGGGGAGCGGATCTGGCTCCAGGCCCGGGAGGACGCGAAGGCCCGCAAGGGCGCCGACTTCGACCTGCGCGAGTTCCACCGGCAGGCGCTGGACCTGGGGGCGCTGGGCCTCGACCCGCTGCGGCGGGCGCTCGCCCGCATCTGAGTCCTCCGCACCGACGACGGCCGGGGCCCGGGGGTTGGCCCCGGCCGTCGCGTCGGGGCGGGTCAGGCCAGGTCGAGCTTGAGCGCAGGCTTTCCGGTGAGGACGTCGCACTCGACGTACGCGAGGTCGATCACCGGGTCGGTGAAGGTGATCGGGATCGGCGAGGTGATCGGGATGCCGTCCGGGAACGGCAGGTCCGGCGTAAGGGTGATCTTGATGCCGAGCAGCCGGCCGACGAACCGGGTGGCATAGAACGCCACGTTTCCCTGGATGGTCAGCCGGTCCGTCGCGTACCGCTGTGACTTGCCGCCGGGGCCGTCCGCCTGGAGCAGGAAGTCGTCGGTGACCGCTTTGGCCATGCTGAACTTCAGCGCCTTGAGCGTGCCGTCGCCGGTCGGCAGGTCGACGATCCCCTCGAAGCGCAGCCCGGTCATGGTGACCTTCGAGCCGGTGAGCTTCGACGGCTTCGCCGCCACCCGGGGCTGGCTGGGCTCGGCGGCGATCCTGGGCAGCGGCTCACCGGGTTCGACCTCGGCCGGCTCGGTGGGCTCGGGGGTGGCGCATCCGTCGCCTGGCTCGTCGGGGGTGGTCGACGCGTCCGGGGTCGGCCGGGCGGTGGTCGTCGGCCCGGCGGTCGGTGCTCCCGTGGTGGGCGCGGCTTCCTTCGGCTCCGGGCTCGCCGTCGGCCCGGCGGCCGGCGCAGCGTCGTCGCCGCCGGTGAAGAGGTCGCCGATACCGTCGATGATGTCGCTGAGCACGTTGCCCCCGGAGGTCTTCTCCGCGCTGGGGCTGGGGCTGGGGCTGGGGCTGGGGCTCTCGCCGGCCGGGCGCGACGCCGACGGGTCGGGCTCGGCCGGGCGGGTGGCGGACGGGGTGGGGCACGGGACGGCGGGGGCGGCCTGCACCGGGGCCTGGTCGCGCAGCGCCAGCGCCCCGGCGGCCGAGACGCTGAGCAGCACCAGGGTGATCGCCAGCAGCCTCGGGTTCCGATGCGTGCCGGGTTGGCCCGGGCCGTCCTCGGCCGGCCGGCGCTGCGGGCGGCCGTCCGCCCCGACCACCGGCAGCACCTGGGTGCTGTCGTCGCCCCGGTCGGCGGGCAGCGACTCCCGCAGCGGGGGCGGCGCGTCGGCGGGCAGCGACTCCCGCAGCGGGTTGCGGGGCGGGGGCAGGGCGTCGGTGAGCGGGCCGGTGACCTCGTCGGGGTGCTGGGCGCGGGGCATCAGCTCGTCGACCAGCGCCAACTCGTCGGCACGGTCGGCGTCGGCTTCGGTGGGCCCGGTGTCCGGCCCCACGGTCGGGGTTCCGGCCGGCCCGGACTCGGCTGGCGCGGCGGCCGGTCGGCGGGCGGGCACCCAGGCGAAGCCGAGGGCGCTGCCGACCATGCCGAGCAGCAGGCCGACGAAGAAGCCGCCGAGGTTGACCCCGATGAGCGAGAACACGGCGGTCACCGCGCCGACGATCGCATAGAACATCCGCTGCTGCGGGCTGAACCACATCAGCATCCCGCAGGCCACCAGGATCACCGGGATCAGCCAGGACAGGAAACCGGTCGGCCCCATCTGGAAACTCAGGCCGCTCAGACTCATCTGGGTGGTGGAGAAGATCTCCAGCCCGGCCAGCGCGGTGAACAGGCCGCCCCAGAAGGGCCTGGCTCGCCGCCAGCGGCGGAAGTTGCGCCACGCCTGACTGACCCGGCCCGGCTGGGCGTGCTGCGGGTTGGCGGTCGTCACGTACTCCTCCTGGCGGTGCTCACTGGTGACGAGAGAGGGCCGGGGCCCGTGGGGGGCCGCCCCCACAGGCCCCGGTGGCTAGCTCAGAAACATTCCTTGGCGGCGGCGCCCATGTTGACCTTGAGCTTCAGCCCGTTGAGGGTGAAGATCGCGGCGCTGGTGGAGCGGGCCACCTGCTCCAGGCCGGTGATGGTCACGCTGTCGGCGCTCTGCCCGAACGACTTCGCGGTGGCACCGGCGTTGAGATCGGTGGCGTCCCGGCCGATCTTGATGTTCTTGAACTCGGCGTCGCCACCCAGGGAGTCCATGTCGATCAGCAGGCCCTTGGCGGTGGCCGGGTTGCCGCCGCCGCCGGCGTTGATGGTGAGCACGATCGGCAGGTCCGGGATCTTCACCGACTGGCAGAGGTCGTACAGCTTGGCGTCCTCGATCTCGGACACCGCCACCGGGTGTGCGGTGCCGTCCTTCTCCTTGACGAACCCGCCGTACTGCTTGAAGCCGGTGCCCTCCAGCTTCGAGGCGCCGACCTTGAAGGTCTGGCCGGAGACGGCGAACGACGCCGCGATCGCGCCGTTGGCCATGCCGAAGACGATGGCACCGGCTACGGCGGTCGCGGGCACCATCATCGCGGCGAACCGCCGCCAGCGGGTGCCGCCCTGCTCCAGACGGTCTTCCGAATCCTTCACGAGGTCCTCCTCGAACGGGGGTCACCGAGCGCGGGATCGCGGCTCGGGGGGTGGGGGAAGCTGCGGTGGCTGCTGCGATCCGCTGGCCGGACGGCGCGCGCAGCGTGCGGATTGGATGCTCCCGCGAAGCGACCCAGGTCACAAGACCCTTGCTACCGACGGGTAACCCGCCCGCCCCGGCAAGATCGGCTACGGTCACCTTCGGTCAACACCCACCCCCGTCGACCCACCGGGCAAACCGGGCCGAGTGCGACACCCGACACGCCGAGACTCACGCCCCGTAGCCGTGATACCTGCTGGTAACTTTTCGGTAACGGGAACCTGCCAGACCGCTGAGAGTGATCCATCGATCACTCCTGTGGTGCGGCGGCGGCCCCGACACGGGGAAACCCTGCTTGGACCGCCTGCCGCAGCCCGACGGACGCCCGGTGCGCCCGACGCCGACACGCTGCACGGACACGGCCGGGGGCGCAGACTGCCGGACGGCCGCGCCGTTGGTTACCGTAGGTGTCTCCCGGGTGGGAGACGCTCCCACGTGGTACGTACCGATCGAGGTTGCTGTGACTCTGTACGGCGAAACACGACCGCCCGCCGACGACCGGCCGACCGTCAAGGTGACCGCGGTGAGCTGGCCGGTCGACGAGCCGGACCCCGTAGCCCCGGCAGCCACAGCCGCCGGCGGCCCGGCCCGCCGCACCCGGCGACTGCGGGTCCTGCTCGCCGCCGGCGTCGGCACCGTCGTCCTGGCCGCCGTCGGCGGGGTGAGCGCCTACGCGTACGCCGGCGACGTCCCGCGCGGGACGACCGTGCTCGGCACCGAGCTGGGCGGACGCAGCCGCACCGACGCGATCCGCGAACTACGCGCTGAGCTGGAACAGGCGGGCACCCCGAACACCCCTCTGCGGGTCACGGTCGGCGAGAAGAGCCTGGAGTTCGCCCCCGCCGACGTGGGGCTGGCAGTTGACGTCGAGGCGACGGTGGACGCGGCGGCGAACGCCCAGGCGCATCCGGTGAGCCGCCTCGTCGGCTCCCGCGCCGTCGCCCCGGTGGTGACCGTCGACGCCGCCCAGCTCGACGCGGCCCTGCGCAAGGCCGCCGGCGACCAGACCCGCGAGTGGACCGTGCCGGCCATCATCTTCACCGGGACCACCCCCAAGCCGGTACGCCCGAAGTCCGGCCTCGCGCTCGACCCGCAGCGCTCGGCCCAGGCGGTCCGCGACGGCTGGCTCTCCGGCCAGCCGGTGACCGTGCCACTGGTGGAGAACACGCCGGCGACCAGCGCCGAGGAGGTCGACAAGCTCGTCGCCGAGCTGGCCCGCCCCGCCGTCGCCGCCCCGGTCACCCTCGACACCGACAAGGGTTCCGTCACCATCCCGCCCGCCACCATCGCCCGGAGCCTGCGCTTCACCGCCGACGACGCCGGGAAGCTGACCCCCCGCGTCGACGTGAAGCGGCTGCGGGCGGCCCTCGGCGACAAGCTGGACGCCATCGAGACCGAGCCCCGCGACGCCCGGATGACCGTCACCGGGGGCAAGCCGAAGCCGGTCGACGGGCACCCCGGCCAGCAGCTCGACAGCGCCGCGCTCAGCCGCGACCTGCTCGCCATCCTGCCCCGCGCCGACGGTCGTACGGTCACCGGCCGGCTCAAGGAGACCCAGCCGAAGCTGACCACCGAGAAGCTGGCCGGCCTGGGCATCGTCGAACGGGTCTCCCGGTTCACCACCCACTTCACCGGTGGCCTCTCCTCGCCCCGCAGCCAGAACATCGTCCAGATCGCCAAGGACGTCGACGGGACGGTCGTGCCGCCCGGCGAGACGTTCTCCCTCAACGGCCACACCGGCGAGCGCGGCTACGCCCAGGGCTACCGGGACGCGCCGGTGATCCTCGACGGCAAGCTCGTTCCCGGCGTGGGCGGGGGCACCTCCCAGTTCACCACCACCCTGTTCAACGCCACCTACTACGCGGGCCTGGAGGACGTCGAGCACAAGCCGCACTCGTACTGGTTCAGCCGGTACCCGCCGGTCATCGAGTCGACGATCTTCTGGCCGAACCTCGACTTCAAGTTCCGCAACAACACGAAGTACGGCGTCCTCATCGACACCTCGACCACCGCCAGTTCGGTCACCGTGTCGATCTGGAGCACGAAGATCTACGACAGCGTCAAGACGGAGTACGGGCCCCGCCGGGACATCACCAAGCCGAAGACCATCCACCTCACGCCCGGCCCGTCGTGCATCCCCAGCAACGGCATCGACGGATTCGCCCAGGACGCCTTCCGCGTCATCAAGAAGGACGGCAAGGTGATCAAGCGGGAGAAGTTCTCCTGGCGATACCTGGCAGAGCCCCGCTACGTCTGCGGCGGCCCCGCCGACTGAGCTCCGCCGGACCCGGACACACCGATGCCCCGCCGGCACGTCGCCGGCGGGGCATCCCCATCTTCGGTACGCGAAACTCGCCCACCGCCCGGAACGAGGCGCTCAGGGCCGCGCGTCGGCCAGCCCCTGGCGTACGCCGTCGGCCTCGCGGTCGGTGCCGTACACGGGTGTGTCCGGCTGCTGCCGCCAGCTCTCGTCGAGGGTGCCGGCGTCCACCGGGTCGAAGCCCAGGGCGTCGACCAGCTCCATCACGACGCGCTTGGCGTCGGCGTCGTCGCCGGCCACCGGCAGCGCGATCCGGTCGGACGCACCGGCCGGTCGCCCGTTGTCCATCAGGTGCTGGGCCTGGATGTTGTTGAACGCCTTCACCACCCGGGCGCCCTTCAGGTGCTCGGCCGTCCACCGGCTGGAGCTGAGGCTGCGGTCCAGCAGCTCGGCGATGTCGCCGTCCCGCTGCGGATAGTAGTTGTCGGCATCCACCACGATCCTGCCCTCGAAGAGCCCGTCCGGCAGCTCCGGCACCGCCAGCAGCGGGATGGCCACCACGACCACCTCGGCCTGCTCGGTGGTCTGCTCCAGGGTTCCCGCGGTCGCGCCGGTCTCCCGCGCCAGGTCGCCGAGGGACTCCGGTCCCCGCGAGTTGGTGACGGTCACGTCGTGGCCCAGGGTGCGCAGCCGACGGGTGAGGGCGCCACCGATGTGTCCCGACCCGATGATTCCGATCTTCATGACCACTCCTGCCTCCGCCTCCCGGCGGTCAGATTCGGTCGAACCGTGGGCAGGCACCCCGACCGGCGCGTCCCAATAGCGCTGGAGGCGTGCGCCACGTGCGGCTTTCCGGCCACGGTCGCGGGGAACGCCACCGGCGGCGGGTCCCCGATCGACGCTACCGAGCCGGCGGGCACCGCGGGAGCGTTCGGGAAGATGGTCCTGGAAACGGTTCAGGGCCACCCCGTGAGGGGTGGCCCTGAACGAAAGAATGTCCGGCGGTGTCCTACTCTCCCACACCCTCCCGAGTGCAGTACCATCGGCGCTGAAGGGCTTAGCTTCCGGGTTCGGAATGTAACC